>CAVJKI010000286.1:0-2582 GCA_963649995.1 Sodaliphilus sp. | reverse complement strand
AATATAAGAGCTTTGCTTTGAGGTACGGAACGACGGTCCCATACAAAGAGATATGGCTTCGCAGAGATTCGTTTTGCCCTGTGCATTGTTGCCGCAAAGGACGTTTACGTTCTCGTGAAAGCTGAACTCCTGCTCTCTTATATTCCTGAAATTCTTTACATAAAGTCGTTTTATCTGCATTTTATCTCATATTACCGCATACAGCACTTATACTGCTGTTCGTCAAGCTCTATCGTGTCGCCGTCCACTATTTTCTTGCCCCGCATTGTACATACTTCACCGTTAACATGAACATAACCGTTCTGAATGGCAAGCTTGGCTTCACCGCCTGTTTCACAGGCACCGCTGAACTTAAGGAACTGCTCAAGCTTTATAAACGGCGGTTTAACATTTACATTTATATACATTTTAATCACTCTTTCTTGTGTACTTAAGCTCGGAAACTCCGCTTTCATCGGCAATAGTAAGCGTCAGAGTATCGCCGTTAAGCTCGTACAGCATCTTGAAAATATCGCTGTTTACCTTGAGCTTTATTACGTTTTTGTTCTCCTCGTCAACCGAATATTCCCTGCTGCTTCCGTTTATCATTATGTGGTCCTCTGTTATCTGCATAACAGTGCCGTTTTCGCCGCTCCAGCTCCCTATAAGAGGATTGCTTTTTTTCTGCGACGACCACAAAGCAAACAAAAAGCATATACCTGCTATCAGTAAAACTAATATTACACAGAGTAATATTTTAGGCAGCTTGCTTTTTTTTCTTACCGTATTGTAATCACTGTGGCTTATGATAAAATCAACAATATCAAAGTCATCTTTTTGGTTATTATGCTGAGCGGCAGTTGTTGCATTATTGTTGCATTCTGCGGTATTACTGTCGGATAATGATGCTCTCTTATCTGAATTTACATCTGAGGCTTTGTTCACATTATTTACAGTTTCATCCATAATCATTCCACCCTGTGAAGTATTTCGGGACTGTCGCTGTCGGCAGACGATATTATAATTTCACTGCCGTTTACTCTAACATTGTAATATTCTGTATTACTGTCTTTTTGTAATACAAGAATATTATTTTTAAATGAATATCCGTAAAATTCACTGTATGAATTTACTTTTGAGCTTACAGTAAGCGTATTTTCATCAAAGGTGTATCTTCTCAACCCGTCGGAGGTTTCCCATGAGCCGAGAAGAAAATTTCCCGTAAGCTTAGGAATGATAATTATTGCCATTATAACAGCTGTAACTATGACAAAGGCAATATAAATCCATTTTCTTTGCTTTTTAAAGACAGCCATATTATCGGCGTCTTACGGGGCTTACGATAAATGTAAAGCTGTCGCCCTCAAGCGGAACGATCTTTAACGCCGTATTCTGAACGAACAGGAATTTTACTTTATCACAGTAAGTATTTTTAAGAGCGTCAAGTATATATCTGCTGTTGAATGAGATTCTGAATTCTTCTCCGCTGTAATCACAGCTTATTTTCTGGTCAAGCTTACCGATAGAGGTTTCACAGAATACTCTCAGCGTATTGTCCCTGAATGTAAAATCAACAGGTGATTTTATCTTATCGCTGATAAGCAGAAGCGTTCTGTCAACGCACTCTATAAGCTCTCTTACGTTAACAATAGCTTCAACATTTGACGGCATACCGATTATCTTTGTATAATCGAAGAAATCGCCTTCAAGCAGACGTGAGAACACGGTATATTTATCTATGCTGAATATACCCTGATTTCTGTCAACGGAAATGGTAGCGATCTTGCTTTCGTCATCGCTCAGCAGACGTAAAAGCTCTGATAAGGTCTTTGCGGGAACGACAAAGTCAAAATCCTCATGCAGAAGGCTTTCTTTTCTTATAGCTATTCTTATGCCGTCAACCGAAATTACATTCAGTTCATTATTCTTAATCTCAAACTTTGAACCCATAAGAACAGGCTTTGTATCTATTGTAGCGACTGCGTAAAGTGTCTGGCCTATAACGCTCTTTAAAAGAGGTTCGCTTATTTCAAAGCTCTCGCCTCTTGAAAGCTCAGGTAAAAGAGGATATTCTTCACTGCTGATACCCATAATTGAATAGGTTATATCCTCGCATTTGAGATTGAGCTTCAGCGGCTCATATTCGTCAAAAAGTATTTCTCCGCTCGGCATTTTTCTTACTATATCGCAGATAAGGCGGGAATTGAGTACAAGCTCACCGTCAGAGCTGCCGTTTACGTCTATTGTGGATTTGATACCGAGTTCAAGATCATAGCCTGTTACGGTAAGTCTGTTTCCTGCAAGGCTCAGATGGATACCCTCCAAGGCTGAAATGACTGATTTTGCCGATGCCGCTTTAGCTGTTGTTGTGAGCGCATCTAAAATATCATTTTTCTGTACACTGAATTTTATCATAGGTTATCCTTTCATAATAAGCAATTGATTTACCAATTTTATAAAAAGGTATAATCAACATTTTGTTACTATTGCCCCGGTCATCGGTTTTTAACATCCGCTCTTATCAGCGAAGCTATCGCCGCAGGCGATAAATAAATAAAATAATATTTATAATTTTGGTGGTGGCGGTGGGGGCTGTTTAATTT
>CAVJKI010000285.1:0-2586 GCA_963649995.1 Sodaliphilus sp. | reverse complement strand
GTCCTTACCGAAATAACTGCGGCATCTCAGCACTCTTTGCATAATATCACGGACGGTAGCTGTGCTTCCTCCGTTTATATCCCTTGTTTCGGGATTATGGCAATAGCTGCAATGCAAGGGACAGCCTTGCAGGAACAGTACGAAGCGTACTCCCGGACCGTCAAGCGTTCCGAGCGTCTGTATTGCGCTGTATCTGCACTCCATATCACATTACCGTGTGGAATGTTCGGCTGATAACCTCTTTTTGCTGTTCCTTGGTCAGCTTGTGGAAGTTTACCGCATAGCCCGATACACGGATAGTAAGATTGGGATATGCTTCGGGGTTTTCATAAGCCTCGATAAGGGTTTCCTTATTGAGTACATTTACATTGAGGTGGTGTGCGTAGTTTGAGAAGTAACCGTCAAGCACCGTTACAAGGTTTGCTACTCTCTGCTCGTCTGTCTTTCCGAGTGCGTCGGGTACTATCGAGAATGTATTTGAGATACCGTCACGGCAGTAATCGTACCGGAGCTTTGAAACGGAGTTCAGTGATGCTATTGCACCGTTTGTTTCACGGTTGTGCATGGGATTTGCACCGGGAGCAAAAGGCTCGCCTTTCTTTCTGCCGTCGGGGGTGGAGCCTGTCTTCTTGCCGTATACAACGTTAGATGTGATCGTAAGAGCGGAAAGAGTGTGACGCGCGTTTCTGTATGTGGGATTCTTGCGAAGCTCGGTAGACACTCTCTGAATAATGTTCTGAGCTATCTTGTCAACTCTGTTGTCATCGTTGCCGAACTTGGGGAAGTCGCCCTTTGTATCGAAATCAACTATATAACCGTTTTCATCACGAATGGGCTTAACATCTGCATATTTTATGGCGCTGAGTGAATCAGCCATTACGGACAGTCCTGCGATACCGAAAGCCATCATTCTGTCAACGTCGGTATCGTGCAGAGCCATCTGTGTTTTTTCGTAAGCATACTTGTCGTGCATATAGTGGATAACGTTCATTGTGTTTACATACAGCTTGCAAAGCCATTCACGGTAAACGTCAAGTCTGCTTCTAACTTCATAATAATCAAGCTTATCGCCCTGTAAAGGCGCCATCTGCGGGCCTATTTTCATGCCTGTTACATTGTCGTAACCGCCGTTTATTGCAAGGAGCAGGAGCTTAGGCAGGTTGAATCTTGCGCCGAAGAACTGCATCTGCTTGCCGACCTTCATTGCCGATACACAGCAGGCGATAGCATAATCGTCGCCGTACTCCATACGCATAAGATCGTCGTTTTCGTACTGGATCGAATCTGTGTCGATAGACAGCTTTGCACAGAACTTTTTGAAAGGCTCAGGCAGTCTTTCCGACCACAGGATAGTGAGGTTGGGCTCGGGAGAAGAACCGAGGTTGTAAAGGGTATTGAGCATTCTGTAGCTTCCCTTTGTGACCAGCGGAACACCGCTGTTGTTTACGCCGCCCACGCTTTCGGTTATCCACATGGGGTCGCCGCCGAAAAGCTCGTTATATTCGGGTGTACGCAGATGTCTTGCACTGCGGAGCTTCATTACAAAGTCATCAATAAGCTCCTGCGCCTGTTCCTCTGTCAGAACGCCTCTCTGCATATCACGGTTGACGTATATATCAAAGAAGGTCGATGTTCTGCCGAGCGACATAGCCGCACCGTTCTGCTCCTTGATAGACGCAAGATATGCAAAATATGTCCACTGTATAGCTTCTCTTGTGTTCTTTGCGGGCATACTGATGTCATAGCCGTACATAGCCGCCATTTCTTTCATCTTGTTAAGGAAGTTGATCTGCTGGAAAAGCTCCTCGGACAGGCGGATGTTATCAACGTCCATAATATTTTCGCCGATTTTTTTCTTATCAAGCTTCTTCTGCTCGATAAGATAATCAACGCCGTAGAGCGCTACTCTGCGGTAGTCGCCGATTATTCTTCCTCTGCCGTAAGCGTCGGGCAAACCCGTAATAATGCCTATATGACGGGCAAGCTTCATTTCATCTGTATAAACTCTGAACACGCCGTCATTGTGTGTTGTACGGTATTCAAAGTGTTCTTCAACGCTTTGTGAGAGCTTGTAGCCGTAAGCCTCGCACGCACCTCTCGCCATTCTGATACCGCCGAAGGGGTTTACTCCTCTCCGAAGCGGAGCGTCTGTCTGATAGCCTACTATAAGCTCGTTTTCCTTATCAAGATATGCCGCAGGGTAGTTGCAAAGAGATGATACTACCTCTGTATTTATATCCAGTACACCGCCGTTTTCACGCTCTTTTTTGAAAAGCTCGTTCAGCTTTGCGTTGAGAGCCTTTGTACGCTCGGTAGGTCCGCATAAAAATTCGGGACCGCCTGAATACGGTGTAAAGTTTGTCATTATAAAGTCACGGGTATTGATACCCTCCTGCCAGGCACCGGGCTTGAAGCCGTCCCAGTAATCTTTAAAGCGAACGCTGAGGTCAGTTGTGTTTTCCATAGTTTTACCTTTCCTTCCTGCGAATAATCGCAATGCACGTTTGCTGCTTTTTTCGGAATATTTTTCCGTTACAAAACAAAAAGCAGCCCTATTCGGACTGCCCAGACGGTCGGCATAAGGTG
>CAVJKI010000284.1:0-2597 GCA_963649995.1 Sodaliphilus sp. | reverse complement strand
TATCACAACTGAAAAACGTGTCAATAAGTGTGGGATTATATTGAAAACAAGATTCGTCTATGTTAAAATATTACCAGTATAATTTATCGGAGGAAATATTATGCCTACTGAACTTGACACAATGAAGCACGCAAAGGAATACATAGACAAGCTTGCAAACGGAATTGATCCGTTTACCGATAAGCCTGTACCCGATGACGACATTGTAAATAACGTGAAGCTGTCACGGTGTTTTTTCTACATTTCGGGGATACTTGAAAAGGTTATCGAAAACGGAGGGGAAGTGACATCGGAAAAGACTGTTGAAGTCATAAAGCCGCAGAAACGAGGTGCGGTGGTAATAACCGATGAAGTGAGAGCAAGGTTTAAGTGCTTTATAAATGAAGTATCGTTGTCTACGTTCACCGATATGATAAACAAGCACCTTGACAGCGACGTTTCGGTAAAGCTTAAAAGCACTGCGATCGCCGATTGGCTGACGGTAATAGGTATGATTGACTGCGAAGAATTACCGAGCGGTAAGCTCAAAAGAGTGCCGACCGAAAACGGTATTTCCGAGGGCATACGGCTTAATGAATATTTCACCGACGGAGGATTCCTGAGATACGCAATAATGCTCAGCCCCGCGGCACAGCAGTTTGTACTTGACAATATAGACGCAATAGCGGAGATGAACGGCTTGCCGAGGGAAAAGCGTGAAAGAAAGCCGTTTATAGTAACAGATGAAATGCGTGAAAAGCTCACGGCATCGGAGAATTATGTAACAGCGACCGATATAACACAGAATATCAATTCTTATGTAAATGAAAATGAGTCTGGCACACTTAAAACAGGCTCAATTTCAAAATGGCTCGAAGAACAGGGCATACTTGAAAACAGGGAGCTGCCGAACGGCAGGAGAACACGTCTGCCTACAGAAAACGGCGTAAAGCTCGGAATACAGACACAGCAGCGAGTGTCGCAGCGGGGAGAAGAATATACGGCGGTTATTTATTCAAGACAGGCGCAGGAGTACATATACAGCCATATTGATGATATAGCTCTTTTCAATAACAGATAACAGAAAATCCGGGTGAAATTAAGCAATCACCCGGATTTTTTTATGTATTCAATCAACCTCTTACGTTATAGTCCTCTGCGAGAAGCACAGACGCTCTTGCAAGCTTATGCAGATAAACAAACGGTCCTATCAGTATAAAAGAGCCTAAGATGTTCCACAGCCAGTAGTCCGACGCACCGAAGGAATATGCAATTCCTCGTCTGGCAAGCTCGTTTCCCATTCTTGAAGAAAGGTTGTGAAACCACACAAGATCTGCGATCCCCAGTGTGATAGGTCCGACAATGAAGAACAGAAGGCAGTAATGCATTGTCTTTCTGCCGTCATATCTGCTTGCGATAAGATTTATATCCTCGGAAATTCCCGAATAGAATACAAGAGGATAAATTCCGAAGGTTATAAGTCCGAGTAGCAGGAATTTGAGCAGTCCTCTGTGTGTATTCAGCTGTCTTACAGGACCGTAGCTTTGCTGATACGGCTGTTGATAATTCTGATAGGGTTGCTGATACTGCGGATAATTCATATTGTTCGGCTGTTGATAATTGTTTTGTTCGTTCATGTTTATACCTCCCCGAAAAGTTGCTTTAATAATAACATAATATGTGCATGTTGTCAATAATAACCTTTATCGGGATAGCTGTATGAAGATGTTGCCTTGAATTTCGGATCACGGACAATATGTATAAAACAGTTGACAGCATGATGAACAGGTGATATAATATAAACATTACACAACGAAAACCCACATCATGAGGAGAGGCTATGCCGCCGAAAGCAAAATATACAAGGGAAGAAATAACGCAGATAGCGCTCGGAATTGTAACCGAGAGCGGAGCAGAGGCGCTTAATGCCAGAAGTCTGGCAGAAGCTATGGGTACATCTACACGACCTATCTTTACAGCGTATAAAAACATGGAGGAGCTTGAAAATTCCGTCCGTGAATCAGCAATGGAGATGTTCGGCAATTGTGCTGCAAAGGAAAGCACGGATATGCCTGCGTTCAAGCAGGTCGGACTTCAGATGCTAACCTTTGCAAAGGAAAAGCCGAAGCTTTTCAGGCTTCTTTTCATGAGCGAGCAGAATCATACCTTCAACTTTGAAGAAATGTTCTCGTCAATGCTCGGAGTAACTGCGGATAAATGTATAGAGTACATAATGAACGACTATGCGCTGTCAGGAGACGACGCAATGACGCTGTTCAGACAGGTATGGATATTTACCTATGGTATAGGCGTACTTCTGTCGTCAAACATCTGTCTGTTTACCGAAAAGGAAGTGTCGGATATGCTCAGCGTACAATTCAGGAGTACGCTTATCATGATAAAGTCCGACCATGCATCGGGTAAATAGAGGCGCTTGAGGACATATAACAGCAATGCTGTTCAGCTTGAAAGGCTGACTGAATAATGAAAATCCCGGCAGTGACGCCGGGATTTTTTGTTATTCATTGTTTCTGTGATCAAGATATTCTGTAAACCTCTTTACGGCAAGCGAGGAGGTCTCTTTGTTTTTTGGCTCTATAATAAATGTTGGGGAAACC
>CAVJKI010000283.1:0-2600 GCA_963649995.1 Sodaliphilus sp. | reverse complement strand
ATTTTATGAAGCTTGCTATTGTCGACGATAACGAGCAAGAGCTTGAAATACTCATCAGCTACATAAAAAAACAGCTTGATAATATTGAAATATATCGCTACCGTAACGGCAGTGAATTTCTTGATGTATGGGAAAAGGATAAATTTGATATAGTGGTGCTTGATATATTCATCGGCGACA
Source organism: Sodaliphilus sp. (assembly GCA_963649995.1). Classification (GTDB taxonomy): domain Bacteria; phylum Bacillota; class Clostridia; order Oscillospirales; family Ruminococcaceae; genus Ruminiclostridium_E. The sequence continues at coordinate 2,420 of CAVJKI010000283.1, read as the reverse complement.
AAAACGGCATGGATATTGCAAGGATCATGAGACAGACCGACGACGATGTCCGCATTGTATTTGTTTCGGCAAGCGGGGAGTTTGCGGGGGAGAGCTATGAGGTATCCGCAAGCTATTATCTCCGCAAGCCGTATGGCGAGGATCGGATAAAGCTTATGCTTGAACGGCTTGATCTTGAAAAATACAAAAGTGCGCTTCTGACCTTGCCTGACGGCAGGGAGATAAAGTTTAAAAACATCATGTATATGGACGGCGCTGTGGGAACAGCAGGGATTCATCTGAGGAACGGCTCTGTTATTACCGTTAAGGCAATGTTCGCAGCGCTGAAAAAGCAGTTGAGCGAAAGGTTCGGGTTTTATAATCTGACGGACAATATGATAATTAATTTCGGCTGTGTAACGACCCATAAGGGTAATAAGATACTGATGTCGAACGGCTCTGAAATAACTGCGGCAAAGCGCAGGGCAAAGGAAAGTGCCGATGCGTTTACAGCATACTGCTTTGAGAAGCTGAGAAAAGGAGGCGGTGATATATAATGCCTCCTTTATACAGAATAGCGGAAATGTGCGTTTATTCGCTTCTTAATTTCCTGCCGTTTATGGCGCTTGCACTTTATCCGTTCCGCTCAAGGCTCAGGTTTTCATTCAGGGTCACGGTTTGTCTAATAGTGCTTATGAGCTTTATACAAATGGGTCTCGGACTGTGGGCGGCTTTCTTTTCGGGAGGAAAGGCGGCGCTTGCGAGTGCGGTCAGCACGGAGCTTTATACGGTGTTCTATTTTATTACTGTGAAAGTCCACATCGGAAAAGCGATTTTTACACTGCTGATGATTTCAAATACCGCAAACTTTGTCGTAACGGTGTCAAAGTGTATTGAGGGACAGCTGTTCCCGGAGCTTGCGCTCCAGCAGTACCGCTGGTCGTTCTCGCTGATAATGTTTCTGGTCATTGTCGTTGTCTGGACGCCGCTTTTCATATATACCAAAAAGGTATATAAGCCTGCTGTCGAAAAAGAGCCTACGGGTATAGAATGGCGTTATCTGTGGCTGATCCCCGCTACATTCTATCTGATATGGTATTACGTTCTTTATAACAACAACGGTAAGTCGAGCCTTGAAACTGCGCTAGATGTCGGAAACGCAGTATTCCTGTTCTTTATAAACGTCGGCGCTTGTCTTGTATATTATGTAATAGCAAAGCTTATAAACGAGCAGGAGAAGAATATAAGGCTCAGCGAAAACAATCACCGTCTTGCCATGCAAAACCTGCAATATGAAAATCTACAGGAGAAAATTGCCGACGCAAGACGTGCAAAGCATGACGTAAGACATCACATTTCCCTTATGCAGGAGTATGTGAGAAATCATGAATACGATAAGCTTGAAAAGTACCTTAACGGCTATCAGCAGAGCCTGCCCGACGATACGCTTATAAGCTTCTGCGAGAACAAGGCAGTGAATGCCGTAATGCTGTACTTCGGGCAGGCGGCAAAAAATGCGGATATAGATTATGATGTCAAGGTAGTAATACCCGAAAATATCGCTATTGATGAAACGGATTTGTCGGTGCTGTTCGGTAATCTTATAGAAAATGCGATTGACGCCTGCAAGGAAGAAAGCGGCGATGATAAAAAGGTGGTTATCCGTGCGGCTACAGACGAATACACCTTATGCCTCGGTATAGACAATACATTTACGGGAGCGCTGAAGAAGGATCTGAACGGAGTGCTGTTCTCATCCAAGCATATAGGCTTCGGCATAGGGGTAGAATCGGTAAAGAGCATTGCCGAAAAGTACGGCGGTACTTACCGTTCGGAGGTCAGGGACGGTATGTTCATGTCGTCGGTTATGCTTAATCTGAAATCTTAGATATTAAAAATGCGGCTGTGATTTTTAAGGTCACAGCCGCATCAGTCTGTCGAAAACCTCATTATTTATTTGTGCATTATCAATAAGGCAGTGTCAACAATGCAGAAAACAGTTTCCGTTCTGACAAGGTATTAATAATTTCGTGAGTAAATCAGTGCAACTGCACTATCACCGAAATCCAAAAACTCGCTATCCCAAGATATTTGTACCTTCCCCCGGCACAACAGAGCGTCAGCGTTCGGCTTAATGTGCTTTTTAAACACAATCGTTTGTGTGTCTTATCGCCAACACCCCCTCAGCGGGGTAAGGGTGTGGGTAAGGAAAGAGGGATGCCACGCTGAGCATTGCGAAAGCAATGCTCCCGCTCCTATCGTCGCTCAAGAGGAATAACTGATTAGGGAGAAGACCTAAGGGAACAGGGAGAGGGACTGCAAGCCCCTCTCCCTGTTCCCTTTGGTATTCTCCCTCGTCCATATTGACAGGTGTATTAATTAGAATAGCGAACCCGAGAAGTGCTATCCGACAAACAGAACTATCGGTAGCTTGCTATCGT
>CAVJKI010000282.1:0-2608 GCA_963649995.1 Sodaliphilus sp. | reverse complement strand
ATGTTATATGGTGGAACAAAAAGGAAAATAGTAGATAAAAATTTTTTTATTGAAAATTTTTTATTGTCAATGTGTATATTGTAACGGAATTACATAAGTTACGCCGTATTAACGTAGCGTATAATACACCGATTTACCCGCTTTTCAACACGAAAATCGGTTGAAAATGTTGAAAACTATATGTTTTCCACCTGTGCTTGGTGCAAATATACGTTTTTTTGTTGAAAACTCCGTTGAATATGTGAATAACTCGGCTTAAAATGCGCTTGTACGGGAGTTAATAAGAACAAAACTATTTTAAACAGGCAGTGAAAAATTTTCAGCGACGGCGGCGGGATTTCCATTTCAGCAAAACAGGACGTCAAAAATTGATAAAATATTAAAAACAGGCGACTAAACGGTTGCCGTGTTTACATTACAGATAATTACAATAAAAAATAAAGATGAATATGCAGAAAATCTGTTGAAATTTACGGACGGATATGCTATACTATTACTGCATTTATACGTTTTGCGAGGAGGGACGGCATGAAACAATACAGAGAACGCACTTTGCGGCATGAATACAAGTTTCCTGCAACTGCGGCACAGTGTGAAATACTGCGGGAGCGTTTTTTTGCTGTAATGAAGCCCGATTCGCACGGTGATAACGGCTGTTACCGTATAACTAGCGTTTACCTTGATGATGTGTACCGTTCGGCATATAACGACAAGCTTATAGGAGCGGATACCCGCAAGAAATACCGAATAAGAACGTATGATCTGTCCGACAAGCTGTTGCACTTTGAGTGCAAGTACAAGGACAGGGATATGACATCAAAGCGTGGGATATGGATAAATCCTGAGCAGTATCACGCTATATTAAGAGGAGATTTTTCCTTTGTATGGAGCGGAGAATATGAGGGAACTATCCTTGCGGATGCGTCTTACAGCAACTCGCTTGCTATGCTCCGTCCGTCGGTTATAGTGGACTATAACAGGCAGGCATTTATTAATCCTGAGGGTAATGTAAGATTTACGATTGACAGCGAATTTAAGGTAGGCGCATTTTCTGACGATATGCTGTCTGCCGATGTCAGATATTTGCCTGTTGAGGATTTCACGGCGGTGGTGGAAATAAAGTATGATGATTATCTGCCGTCGTATCTCGGAGAGCTTCTCAACGGCGTTAAGCTGAAACAGGATTCGGTATCAAAATTTTTACTATGCCATGATAAGCTGACAAGCCTTAATATGCGGACGTAAAACCGCACATGGATAAATGATCGGAGGAAAAAATAATGTTACAGCATTTGACCGCACTTGCGGAAAGCACCGGGGATGATCTGTTATCCCTTATCGGACAGAGCTTTGATATTACGGCACAGCTTGAAAGCTTATCACTGCCGAGAATACTGCTTGCGTTGCTCACGGCTACACTCTGCGGAGCGATAATCTATCTCGTTTACCGTATGTTCTACAGAGGCGTTGTCTACAGTGATAATTTCAATATACTCGTATTGCTTATCACGGTAGTGACCGCTTTTATTATAATGACTATCAGCGCAAACCTTGTACTGTCGCTCGGTATGGTCGGCGCTTTGTCAATTGTGCGATTCCGCTCGGCGATAAAAGACCCGCTTGATGTGGGATTTCTGTTCTGGGGTGTCGGCGCAGGTATCACAGCAGGCGCAGGACTTTACTTTGTAGCAATTATAGGTACGGTATTTGTTGCGGCTCTGTACATAATCCTTACTATGATAAAGAAGGAACGCCGTTGCTATCTTCTTGTTGTACGTTACGGTACGGACGCAGAGAGCAATGTAAACGCTCTGCTCGGAACGCTTAAGTATAAGCTCAAGAACAAGACGCAGATAAACGACCGTGTTGAGCTGACTATCGAGATAAAGACGGTCAACAATGATACGACACAGCTTTCAAGATTCAAGGCTATCGACGGTGTTGACAGCGTAACCCTCCTCGAATACAACGGCGAATACATGAACTAGGCGGCGGGTCGCCGTGCGGCAATGTGCCGCTTCAAATTCGCCGTTCCAACGGACGGCAATGTGCTCAACCTCCGTTACCGGCGGGTGACTTTAGTCACACCCTTTTAACGTTCATTCATTTTTAATATTACAGAATCCGTTGTTTGCAGAAAACAGCGGATTTTTATTTGTTGAAATCTGATTTTTATTTGCTCTGACACACATTATCAATAAGGCAGTACAATTAAAATTATCACTGACAATGCTGAAAACAGTTTCCGTGCTGACAAGGCATTAATAAATTCGTGACCTTATCACTGCAACTGCACTATCACCGAAACCCAAAGACCCGCTGTCCTAAGATATTTGTACCGTCCCCCGGCACAACAGAGCGTCAGCGTTTGGCTTAATGTGCTTTTTAAACGCAATCGTTTGTGTATCTTATCGCCAACACCCCCGTTGGCAGAAGGGGTGAGGAGTCAGGAAAGAGGGATGCCACGCTGAGCATTGCAAAAGCAATGCTCCCGCTCCTATCGTCGCTCAAGAGGAATAACTGATTTGGGAGAAAACCTAAGGGGAGAGGGGAAAGCGCCTTCGGAGCGCCTTTCCCTCTCCCCTTGGGTTGTCTCCCGCGTACATAT
>CAVJKI010000281.1:0-2610 GCA_963649995.1 Sodaliphilus sp. | reverse complement strand
ACAGCGGCATTTGGTTGCGTGGGGCGTGGGGTGATTAACCTTGATATATTATACACTTATTTCACCTGCTTGTCAAGTGCTTTTTGAAAATTTTATTAAATTATTTTCTCTTTTTTCATCTTGTATTTTGTTCCGAAATAGTGTAAAATATTAATAGAATTATACCCAAAAAACAGGATACAATTTCCAATCATTTATGAAATTATCATTGAAAGGGGAGTACCAATGAGGATAGCTCTGTTTACAGAAACATATCTACCGAGCATCAACGGTGTAGTCACCCATGTTAAAACTTTAAAAGAAGGTCTGGAAGCACTGGGTCACACAGTAATGGTTGTCACTGCGGATTCAAGAGTAAATAATCATGTTATTGCGGACGATGTAATGTATTGTCCTGCCGTAAAGTTAAAGAAAATCTATAATTACGATATAGCTCCGCCCATAAGTAAGGAGCGTCTTGATAAGATAAAAAGCTTTGCTCCCGATATTATCCACATTCATAATGAGTTCGGTGTAGGCATATCAGGTGTGCTTATTGCCAGAACGCTTAAAGTTCCGCTTGTATATACGCTTCATACCATGTATGACGATTATGTTTACTATGTTGCAAAGACAAAAGGCTTTGGCAAAATTGTTACCTCTGCCAGCCATTTATACGCAAAAATGCTCGCTTCAACTGCGTCCGCAATAACAGGTCCTTCTCCTAAGGTATCGGAATACTTCAAAGCCTGCGGTGTGAAAAAGCCTGTTCACGTTATTCCCAACTCAGTTGAGCTTGATGTCTTCATGCCTGAGAATGTCGATAAAAATGCGGCGCTTGAGATGAGAAGAAAATTCGGCTTTGTCGATGACGATATGGTTTACTGCTTCTGCGGCCGTCTCGGAAAAGAGAAGAATGTCACGCTTCTTCTTAATTACTGGGCAAAGAATGTTAAGCCCGATGATAAGATAAAGCTGTTTATTTTAGGTGACGGACCCTTGCACGAACAGCACTGCAAGGAAGCTGAGGAGCTTGGTATATCTGATATGGTTAAGTTTGCGGGCAGAGTGGAGCATCCCGATTTGCCTGTTTATTATGCCTGCTGTGACGCTTATATCACTGCGTCGCTTTCGGATACCTGCTCTATATCCATGCTTGAAGGTATGGCTATGCATCTGCCTGTTCTCAGCCTTAAAGACGATTTGAACGTCGGACAGGTTAAAGACGGAATAAACGGTTATAACTTTACTAATGCCGACGATATGTACGAGCTTCTTAAAAAGCTTCGTGATATGCCGAAAGATGAGCTTGCGGAATTCGGAAGACGCACAAGAGAATCAATAAAAACATCAGGCGCTATCCGACTTGCCAACGACCTTCTTGATGTATATAAGGAAGCGATGGAGGTTTATAAGAAAAAAGGCAAGAAACGTAAGCTTAAGAAACGTTACCGTGTTATCAGACATAGATATGTCAAGCAGTCAAAGAGTGTTAAGTTTTAAGAAATCTGCTCCGTATCGTCAGATACGGAGCGTTTCTGTATTGTTTTAAGGAGGCACGAATGTCACAGCTCAATATACGGTTTTTTTCACATTCTCTCAACCGTTACACCGATTTTAAAATGTATATTCCCGATGATAAGCGTAATTACGGCGGCGAATACGACAGAGAAAAAGTCAGAACACTGTTCATATTACATGGTTATTCACAGGACGGAACAAACTGGATACCTGATTATTTGACTGAAAAATATAACCTTGCAATAGTTATTCCGAACGGAGAAAATTCATTCTGGCTTGACGGATTATCAACAGGACGTAATTTCTGCACATATGTCGGCAATGAGCTTGTACAGTATGTAAGAAATACTTTCGGATTTGCTTTGACTGCGGCTGATACAGCAATCGTGGGTTACTCAATGGGCGGATTCGGAGCGTTACATACAGCGTTTACATATCCTGAAACATTCGGCAAGACGTGTGCGTTATCATCTGCACTTATCGTACATGAAATAGCCGGTATGAAAGAGGGTGGCGGAAACGGTGTAGCAAATTATGATTATTATCATGAATGTTTTGGAAATCTCGATACGGTAATCAGCAGTGATAACAATCCTGAGACGCTCATAAAGCGTCTTAATACTCAGAAAAAGAACATTCCGCAGATATTTATGGCGTGCGGAACAGAAGATTTTCTGCTTGAAAATAACAGACAATTTCACAGGTTTCTTGACGATGAAAATATTGCTCATACTTATCTTGAAAGCGGCGGCGGTCATGATATGACTTTCTGGAGTGAATATGTAACTGTGTTTTTGGAAAAAATGTTTGGCTGAGCCGCATAAAGCTACACCCACAAACGATTTTGCTCGCTTGTGGGTGTTATTTTTCAATCAGACATCTTCCATTTGCTTTCCGAAATACATCGCCGCCGCTTCGACAAGAGCCCTTGTCTTATCGTCTACGGTAGATTTATCGTTATCTGAAAGCATGATGACCGCACCGTTTACGTCACCGTCCGCCATTATGGGGGCACAGGCAACAGCAAAACGGTCAACTCCTTCAATAGGATTCATTTTTACTCCGTCTGCTGTGCGGTAGAGTGATTTTCTTTGTTCAATGAGATCTTCA
>CAVJKI010000280.1:0-2611 GCA_963649995.1 Sodaliphilus sp. | reverse complement strand
GCACATAGGTATCTGTCCAGTTCCAGATTTGTTTAGATACAGAAGCTATGTAATTACCGGCGGAGCTACGAATTGTATAATCCCATTCAAGCCAGTCACCTTCTATATTCCAGCCGTTATAATCGATGTTGAATTTTGGCTTGATGAATGTAAACTCTTTGCTGATGCAACCGACATAGTGATAGTCAACATACATCTCGAACTTTGGAAGAAAGGTCAGCACCTTTTCCTTAATGTATCCAACCTCTTTTCCGTGGTTGTTATAGATACGGAGCAGATGCCCCCATGCAAGCTCGCCTTTTACAACGAACAAGGTATGTCCGTCTTCATCATAAATATCGTAACTGTCAAACCACGAGAATAATCTTTGCTTGAATAAAAGTTTCATTTAATGCCTTCTCCTTGATGCGTGAAAATACATATTATCTACTGTTAAATCTTCAGCTTGAATAGCTCCGATTTTCAAGCTCAGTATAGCATATCGGGCATTAAAAGTCAAAGGTGGTTTGAGGATAATTACGGCGGTGTGACAGTGCTATCCCACACAGCAAAATGTGGGATAATTCTTATATGTTTTGTACTACCGTACACAAAAAATTCCACGCCCATATATATGAGCGTGAAAAAAATGGTGGAGCCGAGGAGAATCGAACTCCTGTCCGAAAACCGATCCGCCAACCTTTCTACACGCTTAGTGAAGTCTTTTGAAATTCCCTTTCTCCTCTCCGGCTCACAGGATAGAAGTCCGGTAGTCCTTTGATGTGTTGGCGGTTACAGGACTCTCACCGAAAACATTGGCTGTTAGTCGACGCCCTTTATAGAGCCACAGCGCTCTCTACAAGGACGGTAGCGCACTTAGGCAGCTACTAATTCAGATCTATTATCTGCGTTTAATTTTAAAAATGCCCCGTTTAAAGAGATAAGGCGATCTCTGCGTGCTTAGCCGGGTTCACAACCCCCGTCGAAACCTTTACGGCCCCGTTTGTTTGGATAATTATTATAGCATAAAGGACACGGTTTGTCAAGCAGAATTTTTCGTTTTAATGCGGTTTCGGCTCGAAATTTCGGATATATTCCGACTTTTTTCTGAAAACCTCTTGACTTGGAGTGAACTCCATGTGGTACAATACGCATAGGACAGAAAGAAAAGAGGTGCCGATATGAAAAATATAGAACGCGGCTATTTTACGGGAGAGCGTGCATTGTTCGGCTCTTGCGACCTGTCGATAAAAGATTCGATATTTGCAGATGGTGAATCACCGCTCAAGGAATCCGGAAATATAGAGCTTGACGGCTGTATGTTCCGATGGAAATACCCGCTGTGGTACTCAAAGCATATTCTTGTCGGCAATACAACATGGTTTGAAAATGCAAGGGCAGGCGTTTGGTACACCGATGATATAAAGGTCACGGACTGCCTTATTGAAGCTCCGAAAAACTTCCGCTGCTGTAACGGATTGACGCTTGAAAACGTATCGTTTGCAAATGCTGCAGAAACACTGTGGAACTGCGAAAATGTAAGGCTTGACAATGTTTCGGCAAAGGGCGATTACTTTGCGATGAACTGTAAGAATATGCAGATAGATAATCTCACGCTGTACGGAAATTATTGCTTTGACGGTGCGGAGAATGTTACGATTAGCAATTCAAAATTGCTCAGTAAGGACGCATTCTGGAACAGCAGGAACGTGACAGTCAGAAATTCGTTCATTTCGGGAGAATATCTCGGTTGGAATGCGGAAAATCTGACGTTTATCGATTGCACGATCGAAAGCTTACAGGGACTGTGCTACATTGAGCATCTGACGCTGAAAAACTGCAAGCTGCTCAATACTACGCTTGCGTTTGAATATTCGTCCGTAAATGCGGATATTACGGGCAGTGTAGACAGCGTACTGAATCCCTCACAGGGCAGAATTACCGCTGATTCGATAGGAGAGCTGACAATAGAACCCGACAAGGTCGCTCCGTCAAAAACAACGATAATATGCCGTGACAACTGCGGCGGTAAAGGCTCAAAGGGCTGTGCGTAAATACTTTAGTCGGAGGAAAAACAAAAAATGAGTGAAAGTATGTTAAAGCTTCCAACAAAATATGATTTTGATAAAGTAAATGACCGCTCGGGAACATATTCGCTTAAATGGGATATAAAAGACGGTGAGCTACCCATGTGGGTGGCTGACATGGATTTTAAAACCGCTCCCTGTATCCCCTCGGCGATAGAGCAGAGAGCAAAGCACGGCATATTCGGTTATTCGGTAGTTCCCGACGAGTGGTACAATGCATATATATCATGGTGGAAAAACCGCTACGGAGCTGAGCTTCATAAAGAATGGCTGATGTTCTGCACGGGTGTAATTCCTGCCATATCATCGATAGTCCGCAAGATAACTACTCCTGCCGAAAAAGTTGTAATACAGACGCCTGTCTACAACATTTTTTGCAACTGTATTGAGAATAACGGCAGGCAGGTGCTTGAAAATAGCGTCTTTGAGTTCATAGTCCGCCGCAGGCAGCAGTAATTCGGCATAATAATATCCGCCGTGAATGGGGTTCTCGGCGGACAGTTCAAGCCTCATGATTTTTCTGTTATATATCATTCTCGTTTATC
>CAVJKI010000279.1:0-2642 GCA_963649995.1 Sodaliphilus sp. | reverse complement strand
AGTATTGCGTTTTTTGTCAGTATATCACAAAATTTGCACAAATACAAGTTATTTTAAGTTATTTACGGCGTTTTTGTAACGTAATACATTAATAGAGCCGTTAAAGCTCAATTTGTTGCGAACTTTTTAACGATTGCCGCTATCTTATAAAACAGACGTATAGCAATATGTAACTTTGCCGAAATAAACAGTAAGCTCCGCCCATGCTGCTGAGCGGAGCAGAGTATTATTCAATTTGCTTGATATATTTATTGCGGTTAAAAATCAGACAAACGGCAACTCCCATAATGCCTATTATGAAAAATACGAGTGCCGCACCCGAGCCTTTTCCGCTTCCGATATATTGCACATAAACGAATTATCGGGCATAGCCGCCATTAGAGGCTCTGCAAAAGTATCTACAGCCAATCCGCCTAAAAAAATTACCAAGCGGAATAGTAAAGAACTGTAGTGTGTTTCTTGCGGAATATACACGTCCCTGCATATCGCAAGGCACTTTTGTACGCATTATAACATCCAGGTTTGCGCTCATCATCGGTATGACTATCCATCCGAGCACAGCACCTGTACACCATAGAAGCGGTGTTTGTCCGAACGCAAGAAAGAAGTTTTCCGTACTCATCGAAAACAGCAGAGAAAGACATATCACCCTTCTTCTGCTTTTGGGCTTCGGCATGAGTGTAACAATTATACTGCCTATAAGCGTTGCAACGCCTACACAGGTACTTACTGCACCGAGTGCCTCTGTGCCTCCGCCTTTTCGTGACAGCACCATGGCAGGCAGAACAGCTTCATACATAGACGCAACCAGATTTATAGCGGAAAGATATATTATCAGCATGAAAATCTGCTTGTGATCTTTCAGAAAATCAAGTCCACTTTTTACCGACTGTATAAGCGATGTTGCTTCGTTCTTTGCCGTTTGTTGCGGTATGCGTATGAAAAGCAGAAGTGTCACAAACGCTGCGGCAAATGTTATAAGGTCGGTTGCAAGCACAGCGCCAAGCCCCATAAAAGAATATATTGCGGTAGCAATTACAGGGCTTAATATTGAGGAAAGGGCAGAAGAAAAATATCTCAGACCGCCGATTTTCTGATAGTGCTTTTCAGGTACGAGCAGAGTAGAGGCTACCTCAGTTGCAGGCTGTTGAACAGTGTTCATCAGTCCGCCTATCGCATTGACAATATACAAGTGCCATACTTGTAAGGCATTACACGCAAACAGCAGTATAACCGTAATGGTACACAGCGCCGCTATACTGTCGCATATAAGCATAGTTTTCTTCTTGTCAAACCTGTCACACAGCGCACCTGCAAATATGCTGAGTAATACATACGGTGCGTATGATGTAATTGTAAGCATTGCGGTGTACAGTGCCGAGCCGCTTTCTCCGTACAGCCAGAATACAAGCGCATAGCTTGTCATAGCACTTCCCAGTGCGGAAAGTGATTGAGTGAGCCAAAGCAGTATAAACTGCCCGAAGCTCTTATTTTCATTATTTTTATTCATAACCTTGCTCCTTATATTTGATTTGATGTTTTCAAAAAAGCAAGGCAGCGGATAATGTATTAAGTTTTCTCCATGCGGTTATCCGCTAAGCCTTGCATGGAGCTAAGATAGCGCAGATTACCAATGTAATCACTCCTTAAGAAAATTTGATTTTAATCAGAACTTTACAACTTCCTGAGGCTTTGTGAATGATGACAGGGTAGCGGTGGCATTCTTAAAATAGAATACCTGTGTGTTTCCGTCGTCCGCACCATACATTGCTTTAAGCTCAGGATAAGTGTCAAGCATCGAAACTCTTGCCGCACGGTCGTCATCCTCGATAAGCTGACCTTCAATTCTCAGCCAGTCGCCGTCAGTCATAGCGCATATCTCAACATTCGGATTTTCGGCTAACTGATGCGATACAGCCTTTTTCTTACCTGTCTGGATATACAGCTTTCCGTTATAGATATGAGCCGTGCCGAAAGGCCTTACTCTCGGCTTGTCACCGTCAATTGTGGCAAGGTAATATGTGCCTGCGGCTTTGAGAAATTTGCATACGTCAAGTAATGTTTTCATAGAAATACCTCCTGAATTAAAACCCCTTGCGGGAATGTTGACTACTTTATAACCGCTTTGAAAGCGTTATAATTCTGTATTTCACGCTCGGTATGGAATACCGCAAATTCGATTGCCTTGAAGTATCCTCTGAACGTTTTCAACTGCTCCGCAAATACCTTTGCAACAACGCTCGGCGGATTCATGAATGCACCGCAACCGAAAGCTCCGAGTATCAGTGCTTCGTTACCGTTTACAGTAGCTATCTCGAAAATTCTGCGGATTCTGGACGTCAAAAGCTCGTATAATTGCGTATCTGTGACATTTGCCTGTTTGTCGCCCGCACCCGGATTCATGCTGTTGCTCGGCTTTGGACGCAGATTGGGAGCGGCACAGGTGATAATGTTCACCTTCTGCCATTCGCTTTCGGGTAACAGCTTCGGTACGCTTGTATCGCTCTTTATTACATACACATCGGGAGTGTATATGCAATCGTTGTTGTAGAGCGGATTATTGGCGTATCTGTGCGGAGTGTAGAAGGGCAGATTGTCAAGTCAAGTGCAACACTTTTTAGACAAAAATTCTAGAGGAGAAA
>CAVJKI010000278.1:0-2664 GCA_963649995.1 Sodaliphilus sp. | reverse complement strand
GATAGCAAATCGGGTATGGGTACACTGAAGTGTAGGCAGCTTGGCGGAGATGCGAGGATAATAAAGGAGAATGTATCTGAGTTTCAGGTATATGACGATGGCTCTGTACTTTTTATATCAGATAAAAACGCAGACGGCACAGGCGAGCTGTATCTCTGTAAAGGAACAGAGGTCATAAAGATTGACGAGGGTGTAACGGGAATAGCGAAAAACTATGCATTGCCCGGATACGGCAGTTATATAAAGCTTTATGCTTAATGCTGACGGAAAATTCAGTTATTGTTTCTTATAACAGCGATGCTCACCGACTGAATATAAAATAAGCAAAACAGCTACTCCGTGTAAATTACGCAACAAGAAACACGTTCATTTGCGGGATTACGGATAGCATTTGTGAGGATAGAAAAAGTGATATGTAAATAAACAGCTGAAAGGCGGTACTTTAACAAGTATCGCCTTTTTTACATATATGTTAAATTTTCAGTTTCGGTAATTAATTATCCTTGCATTTATAATGGCGGATTAAGGATTTCAAACGTTATGAAGTCCGTCATTCTTCTATCGGCAGTACAAGGCGGGAGCAGTAGCGGCAGGTGTCGATCTCTCTGCCTGTGTAAGGGGCTACAATACCCAGCACACGGGGCGGGGCTATGGGCTTTAGACCACGGGATTTAACTTCCCGACCGAGCGTCAGCCAAGCCTCATCTATTCCGCTGTATTCGCCGCAGTACAGCACCGACAGCATCCTGCACTCAGGCAGTGTAACTGCATCCTTAGGAGCTTTGTCCGGGTGTACAGGTACGCACACCGCATTAGGGTAGGGCGTATCGCCGATATAGCCGTCCAGGTAGTCCTTGCGATCCATTATTGCAAAGAGCGGCTCATCAGAGAGCAGACAGTCCATGCGGACACATTCGCTGTAAAAGGCATACATTTGCTTATATCTGTCATCTGTCGTAAGTCCCGTACTCCAGCTTATCCGACAGGTGACGGCGGGCAATGTCATCATCTGTACCGAGATCACGGGCGGTTCCATGGCACGCAGACGAATTTCCTCAACACTGCGTTGCAGATCGTGCAGACGTCTTTCCAAGACTGCAAGCATATCCGACGCTTCTCCGCCGTGACCGAAGTAATTCATTATATGCTCCGAGCTCAGCCCCATGTTTTTGAATTTTTCAATCTGCATGATACGTGCCACATTGTGGTTGTCATAATAATAGCGGCGGCCGCTGTCGGGAGCTATGTAGGCAGGCGTCAGCAAGCCCTTTTCCTCCATACGCAGGAGTGTACTGTGCGACAGTTCGCAGGCATGAGCTGCCTCGGTGATTTGGAAAAGTTCTTTAGTTTTCGTTTCCATTGTAAAAAAACTCCAAAAACACTTGATTCGTTCATTGGTGAACGTATTATAATGTCATTATAAAAAAGATTTCTGAATTTGTCAAGCCTGTTTTTCGGACAGGATATGAAATAATACGGCGCTGACAGCGCTGATACCTTTAAGATAAAAAGGTTAACGGAGAAACAGACGAAGGAGTGTGGAATGGATGGCTATTCCGAAACGTATTTTGAGTACGGTGCTGTGTCTGTGCCTGCTGTGTATGGCAATGCTTGTGTTCGGTAATCCGTCCAAAACCAACCGTGAAGCTGTTGTGCGGCTTGTAATTCAGGACACCGTGATTTTGCAGTCCGGCAGTCTTGCACCCAGCACTCAGGTAACGGAGCTGAGTCTGATGAATGGCGCAGAGGAAAAGCTCACCGTCGAGGTCTGCGAAGGAAAATTTATAGTTTCCTTCTTTGATCGTCCAAGCGGGCGTTGGGCTACGCTGAATGCTGAGATCCCCGTCACCGTCACCGTAACGGAGTGACAAAAAATCAACAGGTATTAATCCTGAAGCTTTGCTCTGAAAAAAGCTGAGCTGCAAGCAAACAGGGTTGATATATAAAATTAACGTCGAAAGGATGAAAAAACATGAAAAAATTTTTGACACTTATTTTTACGCTGGCCTTTGTGATCTCACTGGCCACTGTTCCTGCATTTGCGGATACGATCGATTCTGCGACAGGCAGTGATTCTCATGATGTTAAAGCCACCTACAATGCGGGTACATCCGACACCACTATTTACAGTGTAACAATTACCTGGGGTGCAATGGACTTTACCTATAATGACGGTGCATGGGATCCTGATACTCACACCTATGACGCAAGCTGGACTGCTACAGGTAATACCGTAACCGTGACCAACCACTCCAATGCCGCTGTTACTGCAAAGCTTACCTACACTGCCGCACAGAATTACACCGGCATAACAGGAACATTCGGCACCGACACTCTGAATCTTGCTACTGCTGTAGGTACAGCCGTAAATAACGCTCCTACCGAAACAACAAAGCTGACACTCTCAGGCGCGCTGGACAGCAGTACTGCCGTTAACACCACGATCGGTACAGTTACTGTAACTCTTGAATGAGTGCGGCTGACACTGCCAATGATGAGTTCTGATGACTTGTGCTTGTGAATGAAACAGGCTTTGCGTTGAATACTGTATTTCGGGAAGCTTTATGGCGTTACTGCTCCCCGAAAAGGTATTCCTGATCTGTTAAAAATAAGTCATCGCTTAATTTAAAACGGCTCTATAATAAATGTTGGGGAAACCAAGAG
>CAVJKI010000277.1:0-2666 GCA_963649995.1 Sodaliphilus sp. | reverse complement strand
GTTGTATCATCAGCAGGAAATCTAAGTGTTGCGTAATTCGCAACGATAATTCAAAGGATATAATATGGAAAACAATAACTCAGTAAATTTTGCAGATTACGAATTTATCCCCAAACTTTTAGCTCAGATTGAAAAAGTAATTATCGGCAAGAGAGAAGTAGTAAAAATGCTTGTAGCGGCATTGCTCTCAGGCGGCCATGTGCTTATTGAGGACGTACCGGGTACAGGTAAAACAACGCTTGCAATGACTATTGCAAAGGCTACCTCGCTTTCTTGCAGACGAGTTCAGTTTACTCCCGATGTAATGGCGTCGGATATAACAGGCTTCACCATGTATAACAAGGAGAGCGAACGCTTTGAATACCGTGCGGGACTTGTTATGAGTAATATTTTCATCGCAGATGAAATCAACAGAACATCTCCCAAAACACAATCGGCGCTTCTTGAAGCAATGGAAGAAAAGAAGGTAACCGTAGACGGTGTTGCTCATAAGCTGCCCGCTCCTTTTATGGTAATTGCTACAGAAAACGAATTCGGTTATGTCGGAACATACCCTCTGCCGGAGGCTCAGCTTGACCGTTTCCTTATAAAGCTGTCCGTAGGCTATCCGTCCGCAGAAGATGAAGCAATGATACTTTACAGAAGAAAAAGCGGCGACCCTATAGAAGCCGTTGAATCTGTATGCAGTGCCGACGACATTAAAAACTGCATTTTGAAGGTAAGAGAAATCCATATCGATGCCGCTATATACAAGTATATCGTTGATATTGTAGCCGCAACAAGAACTCACCCGTTCGCCGCTCTCGGAGCAAGCCCCCGTGCTTCAATCGCTCTTATGAGAGCCGCACAGAGCGCCGCCTTCATGGACGGTCGCAACTACGTTACTCCCGAAGATGTTGCGAATATGGTGAATTATGTTCTTCCTCACAGAATACATCTTACGCAGGAGGCAAAAGTCAAGCGCATAACTGTAAATCATGTAATATCTGAAATCATGAAAGCCGTAAAGCCGCCTTTCAAGGGCAATGAATAAGGCAGAAGGTCAGAGTAACCATGGCTAAATACAGATTTTATTATATTCTGTTTGCTGTTGTAAGCACTGTACTTATGTTTTCGTATAAAAGCAAGCTGACATCGGTGCTTTTCCTTATTGCAATAGCAATTCCGATTATATCGCTCGTACTTCTGTTCTTCTCAAGACTGCTTCTCAAGGTCAGAATAGAGTACAGAGCATTAACCTCTGAAAAATTTGAGAGCACCGATATTTCAGTTACCGTTACAAACCGCTTTATTGTTCCGCTGTCACCTGCGGAGCTTGTCGGATACTTTCCCTACAAAAACAGCGAAAAGTTTGAGTATCAGAAGATCATGGTCGGCGTACCGCCTTTTTCATCTGTGACGGTAAATTTCAATACTCCGATAAAATACAGGGGAGTATATAAGTCAGGTATCGAAAAATTCGTTATATACGACCTATTCAAATTGTTCAAGGCAAAAAAGAAGATGGAGCGTTACGAAAAATTCATCGTATTGCCGAGAAAGCTGGTCATAGAGCCGATCGTAGATACAGGTGACGGCGACAGCGAAACACTTTCGCAGAACAGCTTTTCACTTGATAAGAACGCCTTTGCAAGCATAAGGGAATACAGAACAGAAGACCCGATAAAGAACATTCACTGGACGATGTCTGCAAAGCATAACAAGCTCATGGTAAAGCAGATGGAGCGCAGTATAGGCGGAAGCTGTATAATAATACCCGATCTTAACGAGTATTTCCCGTTTGACGAGGATAACGCCGAAGCGACCGACAGCATAATAGAAGTTATGCTTGCGCTTGACCTTTCGCTTATCTCAATGAAGCAAAGCTGTCTTAATGCGTGGTATTCGCCTGCTGATAAGCAGTGCGAGCAGTTTTCCGTAAAAACAGAGGAAGACAATATGCTTTTGTTTGACATAATAAGCGTGTTGCCTCGGCAGACAGAAACCTTTCTTCCCGAAACGGTAGCAAGCAGCTGCATGGAATCGTTGGGCGACACATCAACGGTATATTTTATAACCTCTCAGCTCAGACGTGATTTCATCGGAAAAATGACAGACATCGAGCTTTTCCGTAATAAGCAGGTGAAAATACTCCTTGTAAGCGGCGCTATCGAAACCGACGAGCAGACAGAGCTTGCCGATGCAGTATCGGTTACATCAGGCTTTGAGCTTTGGAAAATTGATAAGGATAATATCGTTGAGTCGCTCAATGCGGCAATAGAACTTCATAAAAAGAAATAATAATCTGATTTTTTACAACGGAGAATAGATTTGAAACAAAACAAGAAACAAAAAAATACCTCCGATAAACAGCAACCGATTGTTCTTATCGGCAACACATACCGAAAGAATGTAAATCCGTGGCCGATTATTGCTGTAAAGCTTGTTCTTACCTATATGCTGACTGTAGGCACTGTAATGAGCTTTATGGATATATATGAGATACCGTATGAATTCGGCTCTGCAATAGCGCAGGTGCTGTTATTCGTTACGGCATTCATGCCGGTATTTATATTTATCAAAAAACGTTACGCCGTACCCGTGTTTGCGGTAGTGGCGGGTATGCTTTACTTTTTCTTCCATAAGGCGATCAATGAATCGCTCCTGCTGTTTAAGGACTATATATT
>CAVJKI010000276.1:0-2670 GCA_963649995.1 Sodaliphilus sp. | reverse complement strand
GATATAAGCGGCACGGCACAGTGCTGTATGGCGGCTATACATATAAACGGCATAGAACGTGTGGACAGCGAGCTTAATTACGACAAAACCGCCCTTTGCGTTGCCACTGCGGCGAACGCACTCAAGCGCTTCACCTCCGAAAATGTTATAATCGGCGTAAAAAGCTACAAGGACTTCCTTGTATTTTTCAGGCAGATGACAAAGTCCGAAATAAGGGAGCTTATAAAGAAAATGTATGAAGCTGTCAGCAGGTGCAAGCTGACCGACGAATTCGGCAATACCATAGAAACACGGAGTGAGGCGTTTACCATCACTGCCGGATACTGCTGGTATCCATCGCAGGCGGCTACTATAGACATGATGATAAACTACTCCGACTTTGCACTGTTCAGAGCAAAGGCTCTGGGTAGCATTGACAGGGAGTTCTCAGCTAATGAATATGTGACCGAATGTAACAGCTATTCGGATTCAAAGCTACTCACTGAGCTTATTGACGACAATGATTTCAGCTACTGCTTCCAGCCGATAGTTTCGACCGTAGACGGCTCGGTATACGCCTATGAGGCGCTTATGCGGCCGAAGAACTCATCGCCGCTCGAAATACTCAGGATCGCAAGAGAACATGGCAAGCTTTACGATATAGAGCGGCTGACCTTTGAGAATGTTCTTGAAATCGTAAGCAAAAACCGTTCACGCTTCGGGGAAAAGAAGATATTCATAAATTCCGTACCCGACTACATGATTACCGAATACGACTTCAACAGACTGTGCGAAAAGTACGGAGATATTATGTCACAGCTCGTAATAGAGTTTACCGAGCAGGCTGACCTTACAGGCGAAAAAATAGCAAACCTGCGCCACCTTTTCATATCCCACGGCTGTATGATAGCCATAGACGACTACGGCAGCGGATATTCAAATACAGCGGCGGTGCTTAGCCTTCAGCCCGATGTGATCAAAATAGACCGCTCGCTTATATCCGATATAAATACCAATGTCAAAAAACAGCACTTCCTCATGGGAATTATTGAATTCGCCCGTCTCAACAACATAAAGGTGCTTGCGGAGGGCGTGGAAACATACGACGAAATGAGCGTCACGATACGCAGGGGCGTTGACTATATCCAGGGCTTCTACACGGCAAGACCGCAGAAAGAGATAG
This sequence comes from Sodaliphilus sp., assembly GCA_963649995.1. Classification (GTDB taxonomy): domain Bacteria; phylum Bacillota; class Clostridia; order Oscillospirales; family Ruminococcaceae; genus Ruminiclostridium_E. The sequence continues at coordinate 1,508 of CAVJKI010000276.1, read as the reverse complement.
TCCCCGATATATCCGACACAATTGCCGAGCAGATGAAAATGCTCAATATGCGCCGTCCCGACATACGGACAACACGCTATTATACGGTACACAGCGGCTGTGATGAACAGCTTGATATTGAAAAAATGCTGTCCGACCGCTACACGGGAGTTATTGTTGAAAACGCCACGGCACATCTCAGTGCAAACGGCTGTGACAATGCACCGTTTGTTATCAAGACCGCAAACGGCTCGGACTGCCGTATAATCCTTGAAAATATGAATATCAAGGGCGGTATGCGGCAGTGCATACGCTTAGGCGAAAACTCAAACACCGTACTTGAGATAAGAGGTCAGAATACGCTGAGCTATGACGGCATATCCGTTCCCGATACGGCAAAGCTTCTGATTACGGGCGGCGGCAGTCTTTATATCGACTCATACCGCAATGACGGCTGTTGCATAGGAAGCAGTTATAATGATACATTCGGCGAAATCACAATTGATATTACCGGCAGCATTGAAATGCAGGCAAACGGCGACCACGGAATATGTATCGGCGGCGGTGTATCGCCATGCGAAACACCTATCAGACTGCTCGGCGGAAACATCAAAATGTCGTCGACGGGAAAGGACTGCATAGGCGCAGGCTCTTATGACGGCTGCTGCGGAATCGAAACGGGAAACGCCACAATAGATATAAACTGTTCAGGCGATAACTCAATGGCGCTCGGCTCTCTTTGCGGTTACGCAGATATTAATGCTCACGGCTCAAAGCTCATGCTGAGCTCCCTCGGAGAACGTGCGGGCTGTATCGGCGCACTCCCCGCCCTGGACGGCGAAAATCCTACAAGAATCAATATCAGCAATACCTCATGCGAGCTGTTGCTTAAAGCAATGCGGGGTGCGGCAATCGGCTGCCGCAAGACCGAGTGTGAAATAAATGCGGATAAATCCGATTTCAACATTCATATTGAGGGTGAACAGGTCGCAGGAATCGGCAGTGCAGAATGTAACGGCTCCTTATTCATAAAGGACAGCAATATTGATATTACATCGCTTTCAGGCTGTTATTCGGTTGACGTCGGATTCGCAGGCGGAAAATGCACGGTAAATAACACAACGATCAACTCAAAGCTTATCAATGATCCTGATTACCATCCGCATGAAAGGTCAATGCAAAAAAATTAACATTTCAAAGCTCCCTTATGTAAGAGAAAAAGCTTGCATAAGGGAATTTTTTGCGGAAAATTCTATTCAGCACAGACGAAAAGCGCAATTTATTTTCGTATTTTCGCTCTTAAACGTCAAATTTGTCACACTTTTAAGAAGATTTTGTGAAATTTAGCACTCTCCTATTGACAGTGCTAAAAAATCGTGCTATAATGTAGTTGTACAAAGAAAGAGAAAGGGTCTTCGGAAGGTACAAGGGCAGCAAATGATCGGCACTGCGTTTAAAGAGCAGACCGCTTAGAACGAATGGAGGAATGACATATGTTACCCGCAATTTTCAATGAAAACTTATTTGAC
>CAVJKI010000275.1:0-2680 GCA_963649995.1 Sodaliphilus sp. | reverse complement strand
AATTCGAAGAAGAGCCCCGCAAGGCTCTTTGTTCTTATAAGGTCATATTCCGCAACAGCTGTCGCAGTGGTCTTCCTTGATCTCACCTACAAAAGGAGTGGGGTCGATACCCTGTCTTGTGTAGTAGTCGGCAATAGCCGCCTTGATTGCCTGTTCTGCAAGAACAGAGCAGTGGAGCTTTGCAGGCGGCAGACCGTCAAGCGCTTCGACAACTGCCTTGTTTGTGAGCTTTAAAGCTTCCGATAAGGGCTTGCCCTTTATCATCTCTGTAGCGATCGAGCTTGTGGCAATTGCCGCACCACAGCCGAATGTCTTGAACTTAACATCCTTGATCGTGTTATCCTCGATCTTAAGGAACATCTTCATTATATCGCCGCACTTTGCGTTTCCTACCTCGCCTACACCGTTTGCGTCCTCAATTTCTCCGACGTTTCTGGGGTTAGCGTAATGGTCCATTACCTTTTCAGAATAAATCATCAGTAATACTTCCTTTCAAATATTTTATGTGTTTACTTTATCTTGAATGTTTCGCCCTTGATTATGTGATCCCACAGGGGAGACATACTTCTGAGCTTGTTTACTATAACGGGGAGAACTTCGATAAGCTTGTCGATTTCTTCTTCCGTTGTGTATTCCGACATTGAAATACGCAGTGAGCCGTGAGCTGTCTCGTGGGGAAGACCGATACTCAGCAGAACGTGCGAGGGATCAAGTGAGCCTGATGTGCAGGCTGAACCGCTCGATGCGGCAATACCCTGGAGGTCGAGCTGGAGAAGTAAGCTTTCGCCCTCTACGCCCTCAAATGAGAAATTGAGGTTGCTCGGCATACGCTTTTCTCTGTCGCCGTTTAAGTGAACACGGTCGATCTTCATTATCTCGTTGTAGATCTTATCGCTGAACTTCTTAAGCTTCTCGTTCTTTGCGTCAATACCGTTTACAGCGTCTGTTATCGCAACGCCCAGACCTACTATTGCAGGAACGTTTTCCGTACCCGCACGTCTGCCTCTTTCCTGAGCGCCGCCGTCAATAAACGGGGTAAGACGGTACTTCTTGTTTACATAAAGAACGCCGCAGCCCTTCTGAGCGTGTATCTTATGACCGCTGAGAGAAAGCATATCAATGTTTTGTTCCTTTACGTTGATGTGAACATTGCCGATAGCCTGTACTGCGTCTGTATGGAAAATAACTCCCTTTTCCTTGCACAGTGCGCCGATTTCAGGGATAGGCTGTATTGTACCTATTTCGTTGTTTGCGTACATTATTGTAACAAGTGCGGTATCGGGGCGGATGGCGTTTGCAACGTCCTCAACCTTTACCACGCCGTTTGAGTAAACGGGGAGGTATGTTACCTCAAAGCCCTCTTTTTTAAGTGCGCCCAGTGTGTGAAGTACTGCGTGATGCTCAAATACAGAAGTGATTATGTGCTTCTTGCCCTTCTGAGCCATCATCTTTGCAGTGCTCTTTATAGCCCAGTTGTCGCTCTCACTGCCGCAGCTTGTGAAATAAACCTCGTTATCTTCACAACCGAGTGCCTGTGCAACCTGGTGTCTTGCCTTGTTTACGGCAATTGCGGAATTTCTTCCGAGTGTGTAAATAGAGGACGGGTTGCCGTATTCCTCTTTAAGATAGGGCAGCATAGCGTTAAGAACGTTATCGCTTACCTTTGTGGTAGCCGCATTATCAAGGTATATCGTTGTTTTCAGCATTTATACTACCGTTCCTTTCTTTTGACTGTTTATGCTATGGCGTGTTTCGGTTTCCGTTGAGTTCATTACGACAGTCATTCTTTTACATTGCTTCGCCGCTTTTACTTTTCATACATCGGTATACCTTAAGTAAAAAGCCCGTTGCAGTGTGAAATACGATTACCGATAAGACATCAAGGATAATTTCAACACACCCTAAAAGTCGTAATACCGCATTGCAAAGCCGCACGATAAACACGACTGATTTAGTCCGATTTATATTATACACCTTATTGTCTACAAATTCAATAGGTTTTATTAAAATTTTTCTCAAAAAATATCGGCAGTGGAGATAAGCTCCACTGCCGATATTCGGTTATTCAGGATTATCTGCATTAAACAGAGGCTGAGAATTACACAATTGCAATAACATTGCTTGTTTCAATCTGAGGTGCGGTTTTGGGAACAGATACCTTTAAAATACCGTCCTCAAACCTTGCACTGACGTCTTTTGCCTGTACACTGTCGCCTACATAGAAGCTTCTGCTGCACTGACCCTCGTAACGCTCACGTCTGATATACTTGCCGTCCTTCTTTTCTTTTTCGTCTTTTTCAAGACCCTTTGAAGCGCTGATGGTAAGATAGCCGCTGTCAAGCTTCAGCGATACATCCTCCTTCTTGAAGCCGGGGAGATCAATATCAAGCTCATAGCTGTTTTCGGTTTCACGCACATCGGTCTTCATAATATTTTTGCCATGCTTGCCATACAACGGATTACGCTCCGAAGAAGTAATCATTGCAAACGGATCAGAAAAGAAATCATCAAATAAGTTTTCACTAAAAATGCTCGGTAACATAATACATACCTCCTAAATTATTTAGCCGTGTTTCACGCGGCGATATTTGTTATTTTTAATTGCTTTGACCGGGTATCTTTAATACCCTCTCTCAAAGTTCATCTTTATTATATCACCATTTTTAGCACTGTCAATAGA
>CAVJKI010000274.1:0-2683 GCA_963649995.1 Sodaliphilus sp. | reverse complement strand
TTTATTTTCGTAGCAAGGGCAAAAACACCTTCTATGAAATCAACCGGGGTATATCGGCAGATGGAAAAGCTGCTGCTGAAAAGATATGACGTATCGGAGAATGATGCTCCGGAAACAACACAAAAATAAAATGAAATATGTACTTTTATTTTTCGTAAAAATATACAGAATGACTTTGTCAAAATGGCTGCCTCGTTGTTGCCGCTTTACTCCGAGCTGTTCGGAATATGCGATGATCGCACTCCGCAGGTTCGGTGCGGTAAAGGGCAGCTATTTGGCTATACGGAGAATTATCAGATGCAACCCTTTTTCTGAGGGCGGCTATGACTATGTACCCGAACAATTTTATTTTTTCAAAAGGACTAAGCCGTAATATCGGCACTACTAACGGAGGGTGATTTCCATAGATTTCTTATACACCATAATCGGTACGCCTCTCGGCTACATCATGTGGCCTATTTATCTTCTTTTACAGAACTTCGGCTGGGCGATACTGATATTCACTGTAATAGTCAAAATAGCAATGTTGCCTTTACAGATAAAGCAACAGAAGAATATGGCGTTTTCTCAGCTGTTTGCTCCCAAGGTAAAGGAAATACAGCAGAAATACCGTAACAACCGCGATAAGCAGGCAGAGGAAATGCAGAAGCTTCAGGCTCAGGGCTATAACCCCGCCGGCGGCTGCGGACCTCTTGTTCTGACAATGATAATACTGTTCGGTGTCATCGACGTTGTTTACAAGCCCATGACGCACATGGAGCATTTAAGCTCGTCGGATATTACAAGCACCATAACGGTTGCCGAGGAAACAGAGTATGCCAAGATTTTCTTAAATGAATACAATAAGCAGGACGCAGAGCTTATTTTAAAGTACAAGAACGGCGATAAAGACGCAATGTTCATTTCCGAGTCAAACGACAACGCTCAGCTTACGCATGAATTTAAAGACGATGAGGAATATAAGAATAACTACTCTGCAAAGGATCCCGAAACGATCAGCAAGTCCGACAGAGAAACATACGGCTCATTCACTACAGAGCAGTATGCCGATATAACAGGTGACAAGTCAAGACTTACAGCGGAAACAAAAAACAGACTTGCATCAGTAGCAGGCAAATATAAGGGAATGCAGAAGGAACTGCTTGCACTTCAGGTATATGAACAGTATCCCGATACGTTCAAGGAAAGTGCAATGCTTACCGACGATGTAAAGGACAGACTTGATTCTCTGTCACACAACATGATGTTCTGCGGTCTGAACTTCGGTTCTACACCTAAGCTTGCATTTGAGCCTCTGATAATCATACCGATATTCGCATTTATCCTTTCTCTTACACAGACGCTGATTTCTCAGTACTACAACAAGAAGAACAATCCCGAAATGGCTAATGCGGGCGGTGCGGGTATGAAGGTTATGCTTTATATCATGCCTTTATTCTCACTCTGGATTTCATTCAGCGTTCCCGCAGGCGTAGGCTTCTACTGGGGTATCAACTATGCGCTCGGTATAGTACAGACTATAGTTCTTCAGAAGCTCTACAGCCCCGAAAAGCTCAGAGCCGAGGCTGAACAGAAAATGAAAGAAAGAAAGCTCAAGGACAGGCAGGTAACAACAACTGCTGTTGTTACAGACGCTGACAGCGGCGAAGAAAAGACTGTCACAAAGACAGAAACTCTTTCACAGAAGGAAATCAACAGACGCAAGCTTGCGGCGGCAAGAAAGGCTGACGCCGAAAAGTACGGCGAAGAATACCACGAAGAAGACGACGATTGAGAATCGTTCGGGAAAGGACAGACTTATGAAAAAGATATATACAGGTAAGTCTCTTGACGAACTCAAGGCTCTTGCCATTTCGGAAATAAAGGAACTCGGCGTAAACGAGGACGATATTAAGATAACAGTTGTTGAAGAACCCGTTAAAAAGCTTTTTGGCAAAAAGGGCGATTACAAAATTGAGGCTGAATTTGAAATAATATCAGCTGAAACAGCTCCCGCAGTAAACGACGCTGACCACAGCGAAAAGGTAGCTATGGCTGCGGCTTACCTTGAAAAGGTTCTTACCGCTCTCGGCGTTGAGGACTTCAAGGTAAACATAATTGAGAAAGAGGACATCACAGTTCTTGATATAGTAGGCGAAAAGCTCGGTATCGTTATCGGCAGAAGAGGCGAAACACTCGACTCTTTACAGTACCTTGCAATTCTTGCAAGCAACCGCCACGATGAGCCTTACTGCCGTATCACTGTTGACTGCAACGGCTACAGAGATAAGAGAGAGGAAACTCTCAAGGCTCTTGCAGAGCGTACAGCCAACAAGGTACTCCGTCAGGGCAGACGCATTACTCTTGAACCCATGAATCCTTATGAGCGTCGCATAATCCACAGCAAGGTAGCTGAGATCGAAGGCGTATACAGCAACTCTATAGGCGAAGAACCTTACAGAAAGGTAGTTATCTCGGCTTCACAGCCTCACAGAGATAACAACAGAAGAAATGACCGCAGAGGCGGAAGAAGAAACGGCAACGGCGGCAACCGCTCCTACAAGCAGAGTTCAGGCTTCTCTACTTCCTTTGAAAGAGAGTACAAGCGTTCACAGACTGCTGTAGACAGCGCTTCGTCAGACGCAGGCGAATTCTCCAAGGAAGCTGTTGAAGCTGAAAGAAACGCAACGCTTTACGGCAAGAT
>CAVJKI010000273.1:0-2687 GCA_963649995.1 Sodaliphilus sp. | reverse complement strand
GCTCAGGATTGCAAGTAAATATCTGCTGTACTTAAAGCAGATAGACAAGCTTTCCAACTACGTTGAACAGCAGTTGCACAAGTCGATGAAGAACAAAGAGCTTATTCAGCTCCTCGGACTTGAGAAATCACTGGTATATTTCTCGACATCACTTAAATCAACCGAAACAGTGCTTGAAAAGATATTGAGAGGCAGAGTAATAAAGCTCTACGAAGAAGATCAGGAACTGCTTGAAGATGTACTGATAGAAGTTAAGCAGGCCATCGAGATGAGCAATATCTATTCAAACATACTTTCGGGTACTATGGACGCATTTGCAAGTGTCATATCAAACAATCTGAATATCGTAATGAAGGTGCTTACGGTTATCACTATCGTAATGTCAGTACCTACCATGGTATTCAGCTTCTACGGTATGAACGTTGTGGATCTGCCACTGCCGTATACATGGTTTCCTGTGGTTATTTCCGTTATACTTGCCGTCATAGTTGCGATATTGATTACAAAAAATAAGTTTTATAAATAAAGCGCGGAGGCTATATGGAAAAAGTAAAAATATCAATAAGCGGACACGATTTTTACTTAAAGAGCGAAGATCCTGACAGAATGTATGAAGCCGCAGAAAATCTGCAAAAAAAGATAGATAAGCTTAGCTCAATGGCAGGCTCGATGTCGCTTACCGACATTGCAATGCTTGCGGCGCTTGATTTTGCCGACGAAAATTATGACAGCAGGAAAATTGTGATGAAAGCTCAACAGCTTTCTCAGGAAATTCAGGCTAAAACACTTGCGGCTGAAAAAAGAGCGGAAGAACTTGAAAAACAGCTTTCAGCATCAGATACAGAGCTTGCTTCATTAAAGATAACCGCTTCCGAACTTAAAGAACAGCTCGCTACTGTTGACGCTCATAAGGCAGATGCGCTTGAAGCTGAGAACGCAAAGCTGCAAGAGCAGGTAAAGGTGCTTTCAGCCGAAAAAGAGATGATCGGCAGAAGTAAAGCCGAAGCGACCTCAAAGCTCAGTGATGAAATCAAACAGCTTAAATCAGAAATTGAACAGCTCAATGCTGAAAATGCAAAGCTTTCTGAAAGCTCAGCAGATAATACAGCGATAGGTTCGGAAAACGAACAGCTTAAAGCGCATTTGTCTGAACTTGCTGAAAAGAACAGCAAATCAGAGGCACTCATTGAAAAGCTCAGAGCCGACCATGAAAGGCTTGTTGCCGAAAACGGACAGGACGAGCTGTTACTTGCGCAGATTGACAGGCTTCAGGGTACAGTTGATACATACGAAAAGACCTTTGATGAATACGCTAATCAGCGTAATGCGGAGGTCAAGGACTTGAACGATGAGTTATCGGCACTCAGAAAGAAGTATGCCGACCTCAGCGCACAGATGAATGAGATCGTCAATGACGGTCAGATGACCTTATGAGTGAAATTTTAGCTCCATGCGGAGCAACAGAAAGCCTGACGGCGGCTGTAAATGCCGGCGCTGACGCTGTATATCTCGGAGAAGAATATTTCTCAGCAAGAAAAAATGCACAGAATTTTACCGCAGAGCAGTTATGCGATGCGGTTCGTTTTTGCCATTACAGCGGTGTAAAGGTGTACGTCACGCTCAATACTCTTATATTTGACAAAGAAGTGCCTTTGCTTGTAAAAGCAATAAAAAATTGCGCCATTGCTGACGCTGACGGTTTTATCGTGCAGGACATGGGTGTTGCGAGAATTGCACGGCAAATTGTACCTGAGCTTCCGTTACACGCATCAACTCAGATGACGGTCAATTCACCTGAGGGTGCGAGAATGGCGAAAAAACTTGGATTTTCAAGAGTAGTTCTCGGCAGGGAATTATCGTATCAGCAGATAAAAAATATAATCGAAAGCTGTGATATAGAAACAGAATTGTTTGTACACGGTGCGCTTTGTGTATGTGTCAGCGGTCAGTGCTATATGAGCAGTGTACTGGGCGGAAGAAGCGGTAACAGAGGGCTTTGCGCTCAGCCATGCCGACTTGATTTTACAAGCGGTGACAGACATAATGTTTTATCTCTGAAAGACCTATCCCTTGTAGAAAAGTTACCCAAACTTGAAAAGCTCGGCGTTACATCGTTCAAGATAGAGGGCAGAATGAAACGTCCCGAATATGTTGCGGGTGCGGTAAATGCCTGTCGTACTGCTCTTGACGGCGGTACGCCCGACCTTGTTTCACTGAAAAATGTATTTTCGAGAAGCGGCTTTACAAGCGGATATTTCAATGATGATTTCAAAAATATGCAGGGTGTACGCACAAAAGACGACGTAACTGCCGCTACCTCAAAAGTACTTGCGGGTATGAAGCAGTATTATCATAAACCGTATAAGCGCTTTTCAGCGGATATTTCGGTTAATGTAAAAAAGGATCAGCCGATAACATATAAAATATCCGCCTGCAAAGTAAGCTCCGTTTCTGTAGGTGATATTCCCGAAAAAGCCGTAAGCAAAGCAATTACGGCAGAATATCTTGAAAAGCAGTGCAGTAAACTCGGCGGAACGGTGTATTTTCCGGGAAATATTACTGTAAATGTTGATGACGGACTGTCTGTTTCAGCCGCTCAGATCAATGAACTCAGAAGAAAAGCAATCGAAAGCCTGAGTGAGAAGATACTTGCAAAAAATTCACACAATTATAAAATATCACCGTAT
>CAVJKI010000272.1:0-2708 GCA_963649995.1 Sodaliphilus sp. | reverse complement strand
AACAAGCAGTCCCGCCGTTATTTAAACACGGCGGGACTGCTTGTTATTTAATTCCGACAGTACTTTCCTAATCTATCATTATCATGTTTCTTCCTGCCGCCTTAGCTTCATACAATCTCTTGTCGGCGGCAGTGAATATATCCGTTATTGAGCTGTTGCGGTTGTATAATGCCGCACCCGCACTGAAGGTGAACTCTTTGCCCTTTTCTTTATCAGAAAATCCGGCATAGCTTTTTCTGGTTTTATTCATAACCGTTATGACGGTTTGCGTATCATCGGTATCAAAGAGGAGCATGAACTCCTCGCCGCCGAAGCGTGCGATAAGATCGTCTGAGCCGATGTTTTCTTTTACCGAATCTGCAAAAGCTTTCAGTACCTTGTCGCCGAAAACATGACCGTATGTATCGTTGACCGTTTTAAACAGGTCAAGGTCTATAAGTACGGCATAACACTTTCGGTCGTCCATATCGGCAAGCTGTTTTTCGAGATATTCCATAAGATAGCGCCTGTTGCTGATGTCCGTCAGGGGGTCGGTGTTGACAGCATGGGTAAGCTCCTTGCTCATTTTGCTAAGCTGTCTTGTTTGACGCTCGTACTGAAGAATTACCATAGCAACGGCAACGAGTATTGCAAAGAACGATATAATAAAAGATATGAGCGTATCCGTTCCCATATTGTCAGCGGCGACAGTCAGCTGAGGGAAGGTATAAAGAATGATAAAAGCGATTATATCAACTATGAATACCGCCGTACCCATTATCACACGGTGAATGGATTTCATAAAGGTTATAATGCCTATTTCGGCAACAAGCATATATACGATTGTGCTTTCTCCGTATGAAATATAAAGCATCGGAAATTCAAAGAATCCAAGCACCATAAGTATTATGAAGGTTGCGACGTAGGTCCTGCCGCTGAAAAATCCAAACAGCGATGACGTTATAACAATAACGGCACATACTGCGCAGATTAACGTCTGGACTGTAAAGCCGAATATTGCGGCGTCTGCGATAAATCCGGCTATGTTTGATACACAGTCTGTAATTGCAAGCACAAAAACAGCTTTGTACGAAGATCCGAATTCTTCGTATCAAATATTTTTTCCATTGTAAGGTTGCTCTCTTTCGTTCTGACTTTTCTTTCTGTGGTTAATGATGGCGTTTTTCTATATCGGCAAGAATATCGTCAATATCATACCTTTTATCGTCATCGTCCCTGAATACAAGGGATATATCCGGCTCAGCGCCGCCGTGTATCTCACCTGTCTTTTCCGTCATTGCAGGTGCGATATTATCTGCGGCTTTTTTCCGTGCCGATGTGTTTGCAGACATTGTGATTTTTTCTTTTTCTTTAGGCAATGCCGCTTTTTCGCTGATTTCTTTTCTGGCTTTTGCCATTCTCTGTCTTGCATTTGCAGAAAAATCAGCTTTATCTTTTACTTCATCGGGATTTACCGAGGCGCTTTGCTTTGTACGCAGGTGTTCGGTAAAGTCGTCCGTTTTGCTGTAGGAGCTGTCCGTAAGCGGCTTATGCGCTAAGCTTGCGCTTTCGGACAAAGACGGTATTTTTGCTTTTTTAACGTCTTTTCCGACAGCCTTTTCCGGTTGCTTTTCATTATCCGTTGCAGGAGTGTAAACAGGGGTTTCTTCCTGTAGCTTGACTGTTTCCACCTGCGGGGTCGGGCGCTTTGAAAAAATGAATTTTACAATTTCAAATGCAACTATTGCAATGCACGGCAGAATAGCAATCGCCATAACGCCGAACGGCGACATGGCAAAGCCGATAACCGCTCCGAAGAAATCACTGCAATAATTTACCCTTGCTACAAGCTGGCTTTGGGATATTGTGATATTTTCGCCGCTTTGCGTTTCAACGTCAAAGCTCATTACGCCCTCTTTCAGCGTTGAAGAATTGACCTTGGCAAGCTGAGCGCCGCCGTTTTCAAAGCGGTTATATATTATAAGCTCCCCGTTATTTATTTCATCCGGCCAGACCTTTTGCGCTATCGCCGCCGTGCCTGCCTTTAACTGATAGAAGTCGTTGTCCTGCACTATGTAGATATTATAGCCGAAAATATCGGGTGCCGCCGAGCTGCCGAAAGAGAACAGCATTGAAGTTACTGCAAGGAATACCGCCAGTACAATCAGCAATACTCCGATGACAACTCCGACAGCTCTTGCTACTGATGACCTTTTTATCAAAATTTCCTCGTTTCCGTCAAAAAGCTATTGACAATAAATCAAAAGTACGATATAATAATATAGTCGATTTTAGGGTTATCCCTATCAAAAAGACCATTTATATTTTATCATATCCGACTGTTCTTTTCAAGTGCTAATTCTTAAGAGCAGTGCGAGTTTTGCAATATTAAGGATATAAATGAGAGTTAATTTCAGTTGAATAAATAAATATGCTTGTGTAGCACAGTTGGTAGTGCAGCTCATTCGTAATGAGCAGGTCGCAGGTTCGAGTCCTGTCACAAGCTCCATTTCTATGTTACAATACAGATCCCAAGCCAAAAACTCCCGATTTTTCGGGAGTTTTTGCGTATAAGGAAGTGATAACTTCTTGAAAAAGCGACAAATGAGTATTATTGGGTAATATTTGAAGAGTTTTAACTTGTCGCCGCAGTGTCCTCGCTATTATTTTAACACACAATCTAAACTCCAGAGATATAATGAATATAGTTATGTCTGTACATTGCACCC
>CAVJKI010000271.1:0-2723 GCA_963649995.1 Sodaliphilus sp. | reverse complement strand
AACTATAACAGCTTGCCGCAAAATACGGTACAATAAAGAAAGAACAGTTTAAAACATTCAGGAGGACAAAATGGCTAAAAAGCAAATCGTAAGCAACAAGACAGCTGAATCTGCACCCGTAAGCCCGCTGATCGTTGACAATGTTGACGCTCTCAAGATTCGTATGGCAGAAGTAAGAGCTGCACAGCAGGAATTCGCTACATTTACACAGGAGCAGGTTGATAAGATCTTCCAGGCAGCAGCAATCGCCGCTAACCAGATGAGAATCCCGCTCGCTAAGATGGCAGTAGAAGAAACAGGCATGGGCGTTGTTGAAGATAAGGTTATCAAGAACAACTACGCCGCTGAGTACATCTACAACGCTTACAAGAACACAAAGACCTGCGACGTTATCGAAGAAGACAAGGCTTTCGGTACAATGAAGGTTGCAGAGCCTATCGGTGTTGTTGCGGCAGTTATTCCTACAACAAACCCCACATCAACAGCTATATTCAAGACACTTATCTGTCTTAAGACAAGAAACGGTATCATAATCAGCCCCCACCCCAGAGCAAAGAAAAGCACAATTGCTGCCGCTAAGGTAGTTCTTGACGCCGCTGTTGTAGCAGGCGCACCCAAGGGCATCATCGCTTGGATCGACGTTCCCTCACTTGACCTCACAAACGAAGTTATGAGAAGCGCTGATATAATCCTCGCTACAGGCGGTCCCGGAATGGTTAAGGCTGCTTACTCATCAGGTAAGCCCGCTCTCGGCGTTGGTGCAGGTAACACACCCGCAATCATTGATACTACAGCAGACATCAAGCTCGCTGTTGCTTCAATCGTTCACTCCAAGACATTTGATAACGGTATGATCTGTGCTTCTGAGCAGTCAGTAATCGTACTCGACAAGATATATGACAAGGTTAAGAAGGAATTTGCCGCTCTCGGCTGCTACTTCTTAAATCCCGAAGAAACAGAAAAGGTAAGAAAGACGATCCTTATCAACGGCGCACTCAATGCAAAGATAGTTGGTCAGAAGGCCGCTACCATTGCTGAGCTTGCAGGCGTTAAGGTTGATCCTAAGACAAAGGTCCTTATCGGTGAAGTTGAAAGCGTAGACATCGAAGAAGAATTTGCACATGAAAAGCTTTCTCCCGTACTCGCTATGTACAAGGCTAAGGACTTTGAGGACGCAGTTGCAAAGGCTGAAAAGCTCGTTGCTGACGGCGGTTACGGTCATACATCATCTCTGTACTGCAACGCTGTTACAGAGCGTGAGAAGATCAACGAATTCGGCAACAGAATGAAGACCTGCCGTATCCTCGTTAATACTCCTTCTTCACACGGCGGTATCGGTGACCTTTACAACTTCAAGCTTCTCCCCTCATTAACACTGGGCTGCGGCTCATGGGGCGGTAACTCCGTATCCGAAAACGTTGGTGTTAAGCACCTCATCAACATCAAGACAGTCGCTGAGAGGAGAGAGAATATGCTGTGGCTGAGACTTCCTGAGAAGGTTTACTTCAAGAAGGGCTGTATGCCTGTTGCTCTTGATGAGCTGGGCACAATAATGAACAAGAAGAAGGCATTCATCGTAACAGACTCCTTCTTATATCACAACGGCAACACAAAGGCTATCACAGATAAGCTCGATCAGATGGGCATTTCTCATACAGTATTCTTCAACGTTGCTCCCGATCCTACGCTCGCTTGCGCTAAGGAAGGTGCAGAGCTGATGAAGCAGTTCCAGCCCGATGTAATCATCGCACTCGGCGGTGGCTCTGCTATGGACGCAGGTAAGATCATGTGGGTACTTTACGAGCATCCCGATGTTGACTTCCTTGACATGGCTATGAGATTCATGGACATCCGTAAGAGAGTTTACACATTCCCCAAGATGGGTGAAAAGGCTTACTTCGTAGCTATCCCCACATCTTCAGGTACAGGTTCAGAGTGTACTCCTTTCGCAGTTATCACAGATGAAAAGACAGGCGTTAAGTATCCTCTTGCTGACTATCAGTTACTGCCCAACATGGCAATCATTGATACAGACAACATGATGACACAGCCTAAGGGCCTGACAAGTGCTTCAGGTGTTGACGCACTTACACACTGCCTCGAAGCTTACGCATCAATCATGGCTACAGACTACACAGACGGTCTTGCTCTTAAGGCTGCAAAGAACATCTTTGAATATCTGCCCAGAGCATACGCTGACGGTCTTACAGATGTTGAAGCAAGAGAGAAGATGGCTAATGCTTCTGCTATGGCAGGTATCGCATTCGCTAACGCATTCCTCGGTGTTTGCCACTCAATGGCTCACAAGCTCGGTGCTTTCCACCACCTGCCTCACGGTGTTGCAAACGCTCTGCTTATCACACACGTTATGCGTTTCAACGCAGTTCCCAACCCCACAAAGATGGGTACATTCTCACAGTATGATCACCCCCATACACTTGAGAGATACGTTGAAGTTGCTGAATTCTGCGGCGTAACAGGTAAGAACAACGAGGAGAAGCTCGAGAAGTTCATCGCTAAGATCGAACAGCTCAAGGAAACTGTTGGTATCAAGAAGACAATCAAGGACTACGGTATCGATGAGAAGGACTTCTTAGACAGACTTGACGCTATGACAGAGCAGGCATTCGATGACCAATGTACAGGTGCTAACCCCAGATATCCTCTGATGAGCGAGATCAAGCAGATGTACCTCAATGCTTACTATGGCGTTGACGAAACAG
>CAVJKI010000270.1:0-2739 GCA_963649995.1 Sodaliphilus sp. | reverse complement strand
ATATCGGCATAAGCCATTTTGCCCAGTGCTTTTTCTTGAATTTTATAAATGATATTACGCCCGCCATAGAGAACAGCGGCAGATATGCGGACACGCTTGCCCATCTTGCCGACGAGTCGGGGAAGAAGTTCTGTCTTGCGGGAATATCGGCAGGGAAGAACAGGCTCTGGAAAATCAGACCGTATCTCTGCACGGGATTGTGGAATACAAGATTCCAGCCGTTTAAAGTATTGCTCGAACGAGGCGTATCTATACAGGTTATTATCGCAGGAACGAACATTGCACCTGCAAGCGCAACGCCGATAACCGATTCAAACGCAAGCGCAAGGAATGTTTTAAGTGTGATCTTGAACTTGGGGTCTGTCAGTCTGCACAGGAAGTAAATAACAAGGAATATACATTCTCCGATAAAGAAGAAGTAGTTTACAAATGCATTAAGTGCAACAGTAAGAGCAAAGAAAACTCTCCTCTTGTTTACAACCGCTTCTTCAAGCGCTATAAGCATAAGAGGGAATACAACCATAGCCTCGTGGAAATGGTTGAAGAATACGTTGTACATTGAGAAGCCGGAGAACGCATACAGCAATCCGCCTATAAGAGCCGACTGCGGCTTTCTCACAAATCTTCTGATGTATGCAAACGCAAACAGCGAACAGCATGACAGCTTAAGTACCAGAAGCGGTGCCATAAGATATTTGGCAAACTCTGCGGGGAACGGCATGGTCAGCCAGAAGAACGGACTTCCGAGCGTATAGAAAGAGTATGAGCCGATGAAGTTGGCACCGAGGTCGGTCTGCCAGCTCCACATGAAGCTGCCGTTTTTTATTGCTTGGTTGCAAAGTGCGTAGAAAGGTATCTGCTGAGCGTTATAATCGCCGTAATAGATGAAATATCCGCCGTCAATAATAACAAACGGCAGGAAAAGTATTACGCCCATTATCATCGCCATTAAGAAAGCTTTGCGGTAGTATTGCATTTCCGATTTGTACATTCTGTAATTCCTTCCGTGATGTGAACTTAAATATTATTATAAGGCTCAATACAGCACGGCACCGTATTTTTCAGCCATAGCCTCAAGTTTTTCAGGCTCTATAAGTGATTTCTTGTCTATTATCGCTCTGCCCTGATACAGCATGAGCGCCATTTTAAGCGAAATTTCATCGTCTGACAGGAATGCAACGGGAAGCGTTGCCATGTGCATATTTCTTCCGAAGTCGATAGCGTCGTCGGGAGAGTTTATGCTTACCGTCAGAACGTCGTAGCTTTCACTGCACATTTGGGCAATATCGTCCTCCATATAAGGACCGCATTCGACCGCAGGCGAAAATTCCGTTGTTTCGGGATCCAAAAAGAACATCTGATTTTCGGTTGCGAGAGCAAGCGAGGTATCCTGCTTTTCAACGGGTTTTATTTCCGACTTGTCAAGGTTGTCAAGCATATTGCGAAGCTGAGCGATATGCTCTTTTCCCGCACCGCAACAGCCGCCGACTATTTCCGCACCGTTTATGACAGATTTCTTTACGGCAAAAGCAAATTCCTCGGGAGAAATGCTCTGCTTTTCTCCGTCGCTTTCATAAACCGCACTGGGCTTTACGATAAGCGGGATCTTTGCATAAGGCGCAATTTCGGCTATAATATCGGGACATAGGTCTGCCGAGGTGCAGTTAAGACCGAACGCCGATATACCCATCTCCTGTAAAACAAGCAGGGTACACAGTACGTTTGTGCCAATATCGGTGTCGCCGTCCTCGTCTACCTTCATGGTAGCGATTATCGGTTTGTTTTCCTTTTTGCAGGCAAGTACAGCCGCACGCATATTCCACAGTGCAGGTACTGTTTCAATAACAAACATATCGCAGTAAGGCGATAAGGCTTTGACCTGCTGTCTGTAAATCGCCGTTATCTCTGTAAAGGTGTAGTCGCCGTAAGGCTCTATGTAAAGCCCCGTGGACGAAAGACAGCCTGCTATAAGCGCTTTGCCGTGAAAATTATTATAGGTGATCTCAGCGGCGGCGACATTGAGTTCTTCTGTCTTGTCTTCAACGCCGTAAGCCTTAAGATTTTCACTGTTAGCGCCGTGTGTGGCAGTGTAAAGTATCTGCGCACCTGCGTCTATAAAGCCCTGCTGAAGCTCGATCAAAGCCTCAGGGTGCTTACAGACAAACTGAGCTGTTGAAATGCTGTGGTCATATCCGTATTTCTCAAGTCCTGTGCCGGTACCGCCGTCAAGCAGTATCGGCAGTCGTAATCGTATAGGTATATCCTGACTGACGGGATTGCTGTCCATATTGAGTCCTTTCTGAATAAATTACATTTTTTCGGGTGCTTCTACCTTGAGAAGATCCAAAAGGTTTTTGAATACTGTCTTTGTTGCAACACAAAGAGAAAGTCTTGACTGGAGTGTGTTCTCCTCCTCGCCCTTTATCTTGCAGTTGTCGTAGAACTTGTGGAAAAGCTGTGCCAGATCGCACAGATATTTTGTTATCTTTGAGGGGTTGTAGTCCTTTGCCGCCTCGTTTATGCAGTCGGGGAGAGCGGCTATGTGACGGATAAGTGCAAGCTCTGCGGGGTGGTTGAAGTTAAGCTCTGTTACGGGTATATTCTTATAGCCCGTGCCTTCTTCCTCCATACGGCGCAGAATACTGCATATTCTTGCGTGAGCGTACTGAACGTAGAATACAGGGTTGTTTGAGCTTTCTTCAAGAGCAAGCTCAAGGTCAAATTCAAGGTGAGTGTTGG
>CAVJKI010000269.1:0-2740 GCA_963649995.1 Sodaliphilus sp. | reverse complement strand
AGCGAACCCGAGAAGTGCTATCCGACAAACAGAACTATCGGTAGCTTGCTATCGTTTTAAATGCTAAATGATATAATAGAAGCACATCAAACAAAAGACTTTTTTCCACAAACTGAACAGCGACGTACCGCCGCTGTGGCTTGACAGCCACTATATTTAATGCTATAATAATGAATAAGCGGTGGCTAACCGACAAAAATAACCAATTATAAAGGTGGTGCTTTAATGCCGAATATTCACGAATCCGGCGAGAATTATCTTGAAACTATCCTTGTTTTGAGAGAAAGAGGAATGGATGTACGTTCTATTGATATAGTGCATGAAATGGAGCTTTCAAAGCCCAGTGTAAGCAGAGCCATGAGTATACTGCGAAACGGCGGTTTCATTGAGGTGGATAAGGACGGCTATATAACTCTTACAGAACCTGGCGAGGAGATCGCACAGCGCATATATGAACGTCACAGAGTGCTTACCGATTGGCTTATCGGTATAGGTGTAGATGAAAAAATTGCGGCAGAGGATGCCTGCAAGCTGGAGCATGACATAAGCGTAGAATCCTTTGATAAGCTGAAAAAGCATATCAGAGAAAAGCATAAAGGACTTACGGGCGCAAGTGCCGTTGCGGAATAATTTTTATACGGCACGGTTATCCTGAGCTAACTGATTTATTCGGAGATATGTTACATTGAATCAATATGTAGCAGAGAAATGGGGAATGGAAAAGTGGAGCTGAATAACAATTCGGATATTATAGACACTAACAGTATAATTAGCCCCGACAATAGGCTGTATCATGAATTTGTCGAGTGTATATCCTCGGCGCTTGACGCAAGAGATCCATACACAGGAAATCATTCAAGGAGAGTCAGCGATACGGCAACGCTGCTTGCGGAAATGCTGGGACTGTCTGATGACGAAATACAGGAGATACATATAGCCGCTCATCTGCACGACATAGGAAAGATAGGAATACCCGACTCAGTGCTGTTGAAGCCGGGCAGACTGAATGATGAAGAATGGGAGCTTATGAAACAGCATCCGCAGATAGGTGCGGATATACTGTCAAAATCGCCCAGCTTTTCGAGAATATCCGCAATAATACTTCATCATCACGAAAGATATGACGGCAAAGGCTATCCCTTCGGAGCAAGGGCAGAGGAAATACCTCTCGGCTCAAGGATAATAGCGGTATGCGATTCAATTGACGCAATGGCGTCTGCAAGAGCATACAGAAAAGCACTTCCTCTTGATACAGTACATGAGGAAATCGAAAAGAATATCGGACTTATGTATGATCCCGCTGTTGCAAAGAAAATGCTTGACAATTGGAGTATAATAAAAGAGATATACGGACACAAGGAGCTTTGCGGCGAGTGCCATTTCTGCCATGAAAAAGGCGAGGATATATGAAAGAAGTGTTTTGATATGAAAACGTTACAGCAGATAATTGACGAAAGTAAGTCTGTCGTATTTTTCGGCGGAGCAGGAGTATCTACGGAAAGCGGGATACCTGATTTTCGTTCGCCCGACGGACTTTATAATCAGAAATATGACGTTCCGCCCGAAGAACTTCTCAGCCATGAATATTTCTTTTCGCATACCGAAAAGTTTTTTGAGTTCTACCGTGAAAAAATGCTTTGCCTTGACGCTAAGCCCAACAAAGCGCATTTAAAGCTTGCTGAGCTTGAACAGGCAGGAAAGCTTACTGCGGTGATAACTCAGAATATAGACGGACTGCACACTGCGGCGGGAAGTAAAACCGTGTATGAGCTTCACGGAAGCGTTCACAGAAACTACTGTCTTAAGTGCGGAAAAAGCTACAGTGCGGAATATATGCTCCACAGCGAGGGAATACCCCATTGTGAGTGCGGCGGAATAATCAAGCCCGATGTTGTACTGTACGGTGAAAATCTTGACGACAGAACGGTCACAGGCGCATTGTCAGCAATCGAGCGCTGTGATACGCTGATTATCGGCGGAACTTCGCTTACAGTATATCCTGCGGCAGGATTTATACGGTATTTCAACGGAACAAATCCGGTGCTTATCAATATGTCGGCAACTCCCTATGATAACAAGGCTGATCTTGTCATTCACGGTAAGGTCGGAGAGGTGCTGGATAAGATAACCGTAAACAATAATGTCTGAATGTAATACAGACCTGTATCAAAGCAAAAATAAACCGACTTCGTTTTCTGACGAGGTCGGTTTTTATATGCCTGTGATAATATCCGCAGAGTGTAAGGACAAAAGACCGTTTATGCTTTAGTTTAAACCTTTTTCCAAGGATAAAAGCCGAAAAGAGTATATCAAACTATATTCTGGTGAGAGTAATATCGTCCGGCTTAATGCTCTATATCAGGATTCCGTTCAGATGATCAGCTTCATGCTGAATTATCTGAGAAGTAAATCCTTCATACGTTTTGATTTTGATTTTGAAATCACTGTCGTAATATCTGACCTTTATTTTCTTGTATCTTTTTGTTTTTCTTGTGCCGTTAAGCGATAAACAGCCTTCTTCCGCTTCGTAAATACCATCGTGCTTGATTATCTCCGGGTTATACATCAATATGTAGTTGCCGTTATCGTTTATTGCAATTATATTTTTAAGCTCGCCTATCATATTTGCCGCCATACCCACGCAATGCTCCGAATTTGCAATCAGGGTTTCAAGCAGGTCTTCACCGATCCGTCTGTCACTTTCTGCCGCAGGTACAGATTTCTGTGACAGGATTATAAT
>CAVJKI010000268.1:2179-2743 GCA_963649995.1 Sodaliphilus sp. | reverse complement strand
GAATTTAGAAGCACATTGCCGCCCGCCGTTTCGCTATTCTGCGAATAGCTCAATCACTTCCAAAGGCGGAGCTTGAAGCAACTCACAGCCACCTTTGCTCGTCCATGAGCCATTCTTTTGCAGGTTCAATACCATCAAAAAATTTGATTGCAAATCCGTGTCCGTATAATAACTTTTTCAACTTTTTGCAGATATATCCGTCTGCTCCCACAAAAGCTACACGAACAAACCGTTTGCCGGGCTTAATAAGCGAATCTGTTATCTCAGAAATCAATTCCTCCGTGATAATTGTTTCATCGAGTACAAATGTAATAAATCCGGGAGATGACGGGCGACGGAAAATCGCAGTATCCATGCGTAATTTTTGAACAGCTAACTCGGTATATTGATATATTCCATCCAGATGCTCAAACCATATCTCACCGCCTGCAAAAGGAAGAACAAAAGATTTTTTCTTTACACCCGGTAACTCATCAGGAGTTTTATTTGTGTATCCCTCTTTGTATCTCGGCTTATCTTTTTTCATAAACATAGCTTATCACATGCTTAACAATTATACCAATG
>CAVJKI010000268.1:0-2169 GCA_963649995.1 Sodaliphilus sp. | reverse complement strand
CCGTAATTCTGTGAAATATTCAACCGTAGCAAAAAATTTAGGTAGGGGCAAGCCCCTACCCTAATGAACATATAAGCAAAAGCAGTCAGTAAATTACAACGCAACCGCTTTATCTTTAATCATCGCTTTGTGTAACTCCGCCGTTTCGCTATTCTGCGAATAACTCAATCAATTCCAAAGGCAGAATTGTCAGCGGCAACCCGCCGCTTAGGGGTGGGGTTTGCCTTCTCTGTAGGCGTTCATTATATCACGGAACACTTCGCCGTTTGTGGGCGGCGTCCAGGTGATAGCATTCGCACCCGCTTCAATAGTCGCAAGTATCGACTCTCTTGTAGGTCCTCCCGTTGCTATGATCGGTATGTCGGGGTGGCGCTTTCGTATCTCCTTAACAACGTTAGTCGTTTTTCCCGCCGCAGAAACATTGAATACCTTTGCACCTGCCTCAAGCCTGCTTTCAATATCCTCATGCTCCGAAATAACCGTAACAACTACGGGAATATCAATAGTATCACATACCTGTCTGACAACATCGTTAGAAGTAGGTGCATTAACAACTACACCTATTGCGCCCTGAAACTCGGCGTGCATTGAAAGATTCACAACACGTTTACCCTGCGTAAGTCCGCCGCCCACACCCGTGAAAACAGGTATATCGGTAGCGCTCATTATCGCCTGTGTGATTATAGGCTGAGGTGTGAACGGATATACTGCTATTACAGCGTCGGCATTTACATTTCTTATAATGCATATATCCGTTGTAAATACAATAGATTTTATCATCTTACCCATTACTTTTATTCCGCTCGCCTGCTGGATCTCCTCAGGCACCTTAAGCATAAAGCTTCTGAGCGGACCGCTGATTTCAGGTATGTACAAATTGTCAGCCATTGAAATCTCCTTTCGCATTAAACATCAGATATACTCGCCGCCAACTCCTCTCACTCTTACAAGTCCCGAATTTACGGTAAATTCACCGTTCTCGTTCTCGCAGATAAGACAGCCGTCAGGAGCAATCGCCTTGGCAAATGCCGTTGTTTCTGTATTGTTCTGCACCAGTTTTACTGCTTTACCGAGTGTTACACATCTTTCGGAATACTCTTTTATCACTTCTGAAAAATCAGTATCCGTAAGCTGTATCAGCTCAGCAATTATATATTCCGCCGCAATCATTTTATCGTATTTCTTGCCTGTCAGCATATAAAGCGACGCCGCATTCGGCAACCCGCTCTTTTCAAAAAAATCCTTGTCCTGATTTACGTTTAACCCCATTCCGCAGACAACATTATTGTAAATTGCACCGTCTGAGGAACATTTCACGGAGCTTTCGCATAAAATACCACATACCTTGCGTTCTGAGCAGATTATGTCATTAGTCCACTTTATGCCCGCTTTGATACCGCAAAGGCGTTCAACCGCACGGCACACCGCAACAGCGCATACCACAGTCAGATCATGACCGTTCTGCGGAGCTTTTATCAGTATAGAAAGCGGAAGCATACCTCGGGTGGCAAGCCAGGTGTTACCTATTCTTCCCTTGCCGTTGCTCTGTAAATCGGCTATTACTACCGTCCTGTCAGGTAATTCATCGGCGTGTTCCTTTATGTATGTATTGGTCGACGGGAGAGTATCAAACGTAAGTAACGTGCAACCGCTTATATTACTGCTTATCCGCATGATAATCAAGCGCTACTATGTTCATTGTAATTTTCTTGTTATCATCTATAGTGATGATACCGTATGACGGCGGACGCTTATCTCTCGGAGAATCAATGCTTCCGGGATTCATAACGTAAATACCGTCAATAAGCTCGGTACGGTAAAGGTGTGTATGACCGTAAAGTGCGATTTTACAGCCGTTCTGTTTAGCAACAGAAATGAGTGTATCAAGCCCCTGGTGTACATGATGCTCATGTCCGTGGACGCATAGTATCTTGATACCCTTTGCGTTGGCAATTCTTATGGTTTTGTTCTCGGCAAAATCACAGTTTCCCTTTACGAATAAAAAGCTCTTATCGGGGTGAAGATTGCGGACATCGTTGAATTCATGTTCGCCGTCACCGAGATGTATAAATGCATCAGCGTCAAGATTGTTCTCAACAACCGAATTAAGCTTATGAAATTCCTTATGGGAATCGGATACTACAACAATTTTCATAATTTCTGTCCTTT
>CAVJKI010000267.1:0-2753 GCA_963649995.1 Sodaliphilus sp. | reverse complement strand
CGGTAACGGTCTTAAGAACTACAAGATAAGAGATGACAGAGGATTTGTCTGCGGTATACGTTCAATACAGGCGGACGATGATGTTATTCTTATCAGTACGGACGGCGTTATTATCCGTATCCGTGCAAATGATCTCAGAGTAATGAGAAGAACGGGCTTAGGCGTAAGAGTTATGAAGCTGTCGGACGAGGATAGAGTAGTAACATTTACGAGAACTGAGCATGATGAAACTGCGGATATAGAAGAAGTAGAACAGGCAAGTGAAGAAGAAATAGCGGCGGCTGAGGCAGAAGCGGAAGCTGAGGTTATTGAAGACGAGCCTGAAGCAAACGAAGAAGAATAAGAATATTCAGCCTGTCGGCAGAAAATCTGTGACAGGCTGATTTTCTGAATAAAATACCTATTATGTTCCACATAGAACATTTTATGATCGGGGTTATTTATGTACGAACTTGATTATTATGATGTCATAGTTGTCGGCGCAGGTCATGCCGGCTGTGAAGCGGCACTTGCCGCCGCAAGGCTCGGCTGTAAGACCGCTGTGTTTACTTTAAGCTTAGACACCATTGCAAATATGCCGTGCAATCCTTGTATAGGTGGCTCGGCAAAGGGTCAGCTTGTAAGAGAGCTTGATTCGCTCGGCGGTGAAATGGGCAGAGCGGCTGACGCTACCTTTATACAGTCACGAATGCTTAACAAGGGTAAAGGTCCTGCCGTTCATTCACTGAGAGTGCAGAGTGACAGGGTTAAATATCATACATTTATGAAGTCTGTGCTTGAGCATACCGAAAACCTTGATATAAAACAAGCAGAGGTTACAGAGGTATGTGCCGAGGACGGAAAAGTAACAGGTATAAAAACAAGACTTGGTGCTTTTTATCCTGCCGGCTGTGTTATAATCACTACGGGTACTTATCTCGGAGGTAAGATACATATCGGTGAACTGAATTATCAAAGCGGTCCCGATAATGTATCGGCGGCACTCCAGCTCACCGACAGTTTTAGAAAGCTTGGACTTTCTATGAGAAGATTTAAGACAGGTACACCAGCCAGAGTTCATAAGAGGTCAATTGATTTTTCAGTTATGGAGGAGCAGGAGGGTGATGAATATATCACTCCGTTTTGTTTTGATAACACGTTCAAGCTTGAAAATAAGGTAAAATGCTACGTTACTTATACAAATGCCGAAACACATAAGATCATACTAGATAACCTTGACAGGTCGCCTCTATATGCAGGAAGAATAAAGGGTATAGGTCCGAGATATTGTCCGAGTATTGAGGATAAGATCGTGAGATTTTCCGATAAGCTGCGGCATCAGCTGTTTGTTGAGCCTATGGGACTTGATACTGATGAATATTATCTCCAGGGTATGTCAAGCTCACTGCCGGAGGATGTTCAGATAAAGTTTCTCAGAACGATAAAAGGTTTGGAACATGTTGAAATAATGCGTCCTGCTTATGCGATTGAATACGATTGCTGTGACCCGTTGGAGCTTTATCCTACGCTTGAATTCAAGAAGATTTCGGGGCTTTTCGGTGCTGGTCAGTTCAACTGCACAAGCGGATATGAGGAAGCGGCGGCACAGGGTGTTATCGCAGGTATGAATGCGGCTATGAAGATTAAGGGTAAGGAACAGTATATACCTGATAGGGCTACTTCGTTTATC
The DNA here is from genome assembly GCA_963649995.1 of Sodaliphilus sp. GTDB lineage: Bacteria > Bacillota > Clostridia > Oscillospirales > Ruminococcaceae > Ruminiclostridium_E. The sequence continues at coordinate 1,084 of CAVJKI010000267.1, read as the reverse complement.
GGTACACTGATAGACGATTTGGTTACTAAAGGTTGTGTTGAGCCATACAGAATGATGACAAGCAGAAGTGAATACAGACTTTTGTTAAGGCAGGATAATGCTAATGAAAGGCTTATTCCTGTGGGTCACAAGTTTGGACTTATTTCTGACGAGCGTTATCAGAAATTCTTAGAGAGAAAAGAAACTCTTGAAAAAGAAACAGAAAGAATCAAGAAAGCAACTGTTTATCCGAGTGATGAGCTTAACAGTATGCTTGAAGGTAAGGGTACTTCTCCTATAAATCAAGGAGTAAAGTTTATCGAGCTTCTTAAGCGCCCTCAGATTGATTACAGAGACCTTGCAAGGTTTGATAAAAATGCACCGCAGTTGGAGCATGATATTATTGATAAGCTTGAAATCAATGTCAAGTATGAGGGATATATCAAGACACAGACTGAGAAAATAGAACAGATGAAACGTCTTGAAGAAAAGAAATTACCTACCGACATTGACTATAAGACAATAGCGGGACTGAGACTAGAGGCACAGGAAAATCTGAATAAATATAGACCGCTTAATATAGGACAGGCGGGAAGAATATCAGGTGTCAATCCAGCAGATGTGGCTGTACTGCTGATATGGCTGTCAGGGAGAAAACATGGAGAAAATTGAATTTATTCTTGAAGAATTTAATAAATGTGATATTAAGCTTTCAGCTGAACAGGCAGAAAAATTTTTAAAGCTGTATGAATTTCTGATCGAGTATAATAAAAATGTAAATCTCACTGCAATTACCGATTTTAAAGAGGTAGTTGTAAAGCATTTTATAGACAGTGTGCTGCCGTTTACAAAAGTCAGTATAGCTAAAGACAGCTCTTTTATTGATGTAGGCACAGGTGCGGGATTTCCGTCTATACCTCTTATGATAGTAAGGGCTGATCTTAAAGGTACATTACTTGAAGCTCTTAACAAAAGATGTGTTTTTCTTGAAAAAGCGTGTGAGCTTGTCGGAATTAAAGCAAATATTGTTCATGCACGGACTGAAGATTATGCTAAGGATAAACGTGAAAGCTTTGATTTTGCAACAGCAAGAGCTGTTGCGGCT
>CAVJKI010000266.1:0-2789 GCA_963649995.1 Sodaliphilus sp. | reverse complement strand
AGCGCAACAACAATTATTCATCATTCAATATTCATTATTCATTAATAAAAGAATGGGTGGAATAGTGGGAAGTTTATTTATGAAAGGGGAAGAAGAAATGAAAGAAAATTTAAAGGAGCTTGTGCCTGTAAGACTTTTCAAGGACAATGACAAATATAACTCCGATGTGTTCGTATCGGTAAACTGCAATAACTATCTTATCCGCAGGGGTGAAACGGTAATGGTGCCTTTATTCATCAAAAAGGAGCTTGACAGGGCAGAGGCGCAGAGAAAGCGGGCGGAATATTACCGTGACGAGGGCTGGAAGCAGTCACTTATAGTCCAGGAGGGCAAGTGATGACGGTAAGCGAGGTCATAGCTACGGTAGATACACTTCGTCCTAATTCGATAGACGGTAAGGAAAAGCAGAGGTGGCTGTCTGAATTTGAAAGCAGGATATACGAGGATATATTTGTTACTCATGAGCATGAGGGCATAAGCTTTACGGATACCGAAAAAATCACGGCTGACGATAGCACGGAGCTTTTTGTAAAGCCGCCGTTCGGTGAGCTTTATATTCTTTATCTCTGCTCGGTGATCGACTATTACCATGCGGAATATGAGAGGTATGCGAATGATATGTCGCTGTTTGATTCTCTTTACGACAGATTCTGCCGTTATTGGAACAGCAGGCATATATCATGCGTCAGGACAAGGATAACGGGATAGGAGGAAAATTGGCGGTAAGCAAAACAGAGAGCAGTACAGGATATGCAACGGTATTCGGAGGAATAGACCGCTTGAACGGAACGCCGCTCGGCTGTTGGCAGGAGCTTTGCGGTATGGATTTTACCGCTTATCCTGCACTGAGAACGGTAAAGCCGTTTTCGTATAAAAGGCTTGCGGACGGGATAACGGGGTATACCGTAAAAAACGGTGAGATAGTGTACACTACGGCGGACGGGATATATATTTCGGGAAAGAAAACCGAGGTTAAGCTTTCCGACGGAGAAAAGCAGCTTGCAACACTCGGAGCGTACATATTGATATTGCCTGACGGGGTGCTTGTCAACACAGCAGACGAGCCTGTGAGCGTTGAGTATACCGCCAAGCCCGCACTGTACGGCGAGCTTTATGAATATAACCAGAATCAGACACGTCCGACGCTTTCTATATATAAGCTGTTGTATCTTGACGTACCTGAAAACAGCGAGGCACTGGCACGGTACAGCGTCGGGGATATGGTGAAAATATCCTACAGCCATGCAGGTAAGCAGCGGTGTTTATCAGCCGTTATAAGCTCTGTGGCAAAAGAGACCTACAGTGCGGACGGGTGTGTTTCCGTCAACTTTGATACAACGGCATACAGCGATACGCACTATTTCTATACGGAAAAAAGTAAGATGACAAGCTTCAGGGTCGCACATATAAAGGACGCATACATAAGCAGTCCTATACCTGAAATGGATTTTATAGCTGAACATAATAACAGGCTGTGGGGGTGTTCGTCCGCTAATCATGAGGTGTATTGCTCAAAGCTCGGAAGCGCTGTCGAGTGGGGCAGTTATGACGGAATCTCAACAGACGCATGGGCGGCTACGGTAGGCTCGGACGGAGATTTTACGGGAATGTGTGTTTACGGCGGAAGCGTACTGTTTTTCAAAGAAAACTGCGTACACAGTGTATACGGAACGAAAGCGTCTAATTTTACGCTGAGTACGATAAAGCTCAGAGGAGTACAGAAAGGCAGCGGCGGGTCGCTGTGTATATCCGACGGATTGCTTTATTATAAAGCGCCTGAGGGGATCTTCAGCTTTAACGGCTCGGCATCTCAGAGAATTGACGCAAAGCTTGGCGGAGATATTAACTGTACCGCAGTAATGACGGCAAACGGCAGGTATATAGTTATGCCTGCAAGCGACGGTACGGTATATTATTACGATAAGCGGTATTATGCGTGGTACACGAGGGTGCTTCATAATGTACGTTCCGCACATGAGATAAACGGCAGGCTGTATGCGGTAATATGCGACAGTGACGGCAAAATGGCTGTTGTACAGCTTGTGGGAAATGATGAGGATTACGAAAGCGGCGAAAGCAGTGAATTTTGTGCAGTGAGCGGAGAGCTTGGCAGGGGGAGTATATTCAGAATATACAGCAAGCTCAGAATGTCGCTCTATCATAAAAAGGCGGAAGGCGAAAAGCTTGATGTATCGCTTTATATAAGCGCTGATAATGGCGAGTGGAGGAAGGTTTACAGCTGTGACGGCGGCGGTGCGTCAGATGAAGAAATAGCAGTTGCTCCGATCATACCTCTGAGGTGCAGAAAAATAAAAATAAAGATATGCGGGGAAATAAGCGGTGACGCTTATGCGGCGCTCTACGGAATATATCTTGACAGCGAAAAGGGAAGTGAGATAGGTGGATAATGTGGACATCAGCTTTACGGCGGACAAGTCTGCCGATGAAAAGAAAAGAATAAACGATATGGAAAATTACCTGTCTTTGCTTACCGAAAGGGTTAAATTCTGCTTTGCGGGAATAAGCGATGATGTTGCAAAGAAGTCTGACGGAGAAGCGGAAAAACAGCTTATATACAGTGCGATCTCGGACGAGGTGGGCGAATTCACAAACGAGGACAAAAACTGTGAGATATTCAACGATTATGGAAATAATGTAGCAATCTCGTACTATGCTCACGCCGAAGGATATAAAACTACGGCAAAGGCACCGTATGCTCATGCGGAGGGAAGCAGCACTGTCGCAAGCAATACATACGCACACGCCGAAGGAAACAGTACCACTGCAAG
>CAVJKI010000265.1:0-2797 GCA_963649995.1 Sodaliphilus sp. | reverse complement strand
GGCATCAAATTCACTCCTTCTTATATAAGTAAGCCGTGCTTTATCAGTTTATTCCTTATGCTTTTCTTTTCTGAACACGAAAACCTTGCTGAAAATATAATTCATCACCAGCACAACGATATTTGAGAACACCTTTGCGCAGAATTCATACAGACCGTTTTCAATATTCGGCAGATTTACAAGCAGGAACATTATAATAAGGTCAACAAAAAGCGTGAACAGCCTTGCCGCATAGAACGACAGCGCCTGCACAACATTTTTTGCAAATCCCTTAACTTTGCTTTGGAATACCCATATCCTGTTGGTGATATAGGCAAATGTAACGGACACGATCCACGATATTATATTCGGCAGTACGGTCGATGAATCTCCGTCGCCGAAATTCAGCCTGTACGTCCATTTCAGGAACGCAGGCACGCTGTTCTCGTCGGGGAAAATATTGCGGACAATGAAGTAAGTCACAATGGACACAAGCGTTGTCAGCGCCCCGAAAATAACATACATTATTATTTCACGGTATCTTATGAAAAGCTCTTTCCACTGCGAGGGGTGCAGAGCCATTTTTAACATTTCCTTTATCTTATCCAATTACATATCCGCCATTTCGTCAAAGTCTTCGCTGTGCAGATTACCTTCACCCATATCGCCGTGTTCATGCAGGTTTGCGCCGACCATATCTCTGCCTCTTACCATATACTTGTCACGCTCCAGCCTTACAGCCTCGTCAAGTATTTTCTTGACCTCTCTGGGTCTTTTGACAGATACAAGCTCCTTGTTGGGAGTGTCGCAGTCCCTTGATGTAACCACGATAGTACCGCAGCCGACCATTCTCTGACCGAGCGACAGCTTCATTGTCTTATCAACTATCTTGTACAGTTCTATCTCGTCCTCTTTGATGTTGAGAAATCCCACCTTGGTGTAAAGCACGCTTGAGGTAAGAATGTATCTTGTAAACGAGATAGGCATACCCATAATGCACTTCTTGCCTGTCCAGATAACATCGCCGTAATCACGCTGAAGCTTTTTCATATTAGCCATAACTTCTTTTTCCTTTCACTACCAGAGCTTTTTTTCATGCGGACATCGGCTGACGGCATAAGCCGCCCTCATTTCCACAAAGCAACCGCATTTACTGCACATACCGTTAATAAGGCAGTCGCACCCTGTGCATATTTCAAGACGTTTTTTGTACAGCGTTTCATCAGCCTTTTTCTCATCGGGAATAAGCTCCACATTCTCTTTTATGTTCTGAAACGCCTCGGCACTCATTTGGCTCAGCAGACATCTTTTGCAGACATTCATGCAAGGATTATTTCAGCTACACTGCAAGGCGGAAGTGTGAATGTTATTCCTCCGTCGCTCCTTGTAACCCCGTCAAACTCCGCAATAGTGACATTTTCGGGTTCGTCAAAGGTATTGTGCGCCTCTGCCTCACCGCTCAGTATTCTTGCTCTTACAGAGTTGAACTCAAATCCGCATATATCTGCGTCTATAGTCCTGCTCTCGGTAAGCGAACAGTTTGAAACCGTTATCGTCATTTCATTGTCGCTGTTTACCGATACGCTCTGCGAAATAACGGGAAGATCATATCCCTCCTGCTTTTCGTCCGCTATACTGCTGTAGCAAAGCTCGCCGTCCTGATGATTCTTATACAGGTCGAATACATGATATGTAGGTGTCAGTATCATTCTTTCGCCCTCGGTAAGGATAAGCGCCTGAAGCACGTTTACCGCCTGAGCAAGATTAGCCATAGAGATCCTGTCGCAGTGGCTGTTGAATATGTTCAGGTTGATTGACGCTACCATAGCGTCACGCATCGTATTCTGCTGATATAAAAATCCCGGATTAGTGCCGTCCTCTACATTATACCACGTTCCCCACTCATCTACAACCAGTTTTATGTTGTTTTCGGGATTATTTACGTTAAGAATATCGCAATGGCGCTTAACCAGCTTTTCCATGTACCATGTTTTTTCAAGCGTTTTATAATATTCGTCATCGGTAAAGCCCGTAGCGTTGCCCTTATTCTCCCATTTTCCCGTAGGCAGGGTGTAATAATGCAGACTTACCGCATTTGTATGCCACGACTTTATGTTCTCTGTGATGACCTTCATCCAGTTATAATCGTCCGCATTAGGTCCGCAAGCCACCTTATAAAGGTGATTGTCCCCGTAGTTTCTGCAATAGGTCTGATACTGCCTGTACAGCGCCGAATACTGTTCGGGTGTCATATTTCCTCCGCAGCCCCAGCTCTCGTTTCCAACACCGAGATATTTCAGCTTCCACGGCTTTTCCCTGCCGTTCTTGCGTCTTAGATCCGCCATGGGCGAAACACCGTCAAACGTGATGTATTCTATCCATTCCGACAGCTCCTGCACAGTACCCGATCCGAGATTACCCGACAGATACGGCTCACAGCCCACCATTTCGCAGAAGTTGAAAAATTCGTGCGTACCGAAGCTGTTGTCCTCAGTAACTCCGCCCCAGTGGGTATTTATCATCTTTTTACGCTGTGATTTTTCACCGATACCGTCTTTCCAGTGATACTCGTCCGCAAAGCATCCGCCCGGCCAACGCAGTACAGGCATTTTAACGTTTTTGAATGCCTCAACTATATCGTTTCTGATACCGTTCGTGTTCGGAATCGTGCTGTCCTCACCGACATATATGCCGTTATAGATGCATCTGCCTAAATGCTCCGAAAAATGGCCGTAAATCTCGGGATTGATGTGTCCTTTTTTATCAGCGCCGTTTATGTACATTTTTATGCTCATAGCTTTTCCCTTTCATGCTGTTT
>CAVJKI010000264.1:0-2814 GCA_963649995.1 Sodaliphilus sp. | reverse complement strand
TCTGTTTTTACCCATATCGTCGAGAAGCGGACAGTTCAGCAGCTTTATCGACTGCCTTTTCACGGCGACAAGCGCCACCTGCGTTACAGGTATTACTATTTTTGACACCTATAATTATTTCAACGGCTTCGGACAGGGCGTTATACTGGCTCTGATACAGGTCGGAGGTCTGGGATTTCTGACACTGGTTACATTCATTAACCTTATTCTCGGTAAAAAGCTCGGTTGGTCAACCGTAAAGATAGCCGCAAGCGAGCTTACCGACAATGCTCTTGAAACCACCCCCAAAAGACTGTTCTACGAAATAGTCCTTTACTCGTTTGCTATAGAACTTATCGGCGCTGTGATACTTGCGTTTGTTTTTGTTCCCGACTTCGGCGCATACGGAATATTCGTTTCGGCGTTTACCGCAATATCGGCTTTCTGCTGTGCAGGCTTTGACCTGCTGACTATAACTCCGGGTGCTGTCGGCGTCAGCAACTATACATCCAACCCTGCCGTAATGATAACTATCACAATGCTGATAACGCTCGGCGGTCTGGGCTTTATCGTATGGCGCAATATAAGACACTACAACAAGCAAAAGGGACTTATGCTCCACACAAAGCTTGTTCTTTTAATGACGCTCATAATGACATTCGGCGGCGCACTGATAATATTTATTGTCGAGTTTGCAAATCCGGACACAATGGGTAATATGTCGTTAGGCGAAAAAATACTGTCATCGATCTTCCTGAGTGCAGGCTCACGAACGGCAGGCTTCCCGTGCTTTGACATGAACGGGCTTATGCCGTTTACCAAGATAATTATCACAGTGCTTATGTTTATTGGCGGTGCGCCTGCATCGACCGCAGGCGGTATCAAGGTAACGACTGTCGCTCTTGTCGTTTGCACGGTCATTTCCGTACTCAAGGGCAGAGAAGATACTTATCTCATGGGTCACAGAATAAAGCGTGACGCTATATATAAAACGTTCACTGTCATTGTTCTTTCACTCGCTCTTATTGCGATTTCATTTACGGGAATACTTATGTGCTGTGAAGGTATGTCGCTGCAGAAAACAATATTCGAGGTGGTTTCCGCATTCTCGACAACGGGCTTCTCGGTAGGCATTTCTGCTGAGATGAATATCCCTGCCAAGCTGATAATGGTATTCACAATGCTTGCAGGACGTATAGGTCCAGTAACGCTAATGACCTCGCTTATAATAAGAAAAAATCACAACTCGGACAAGAACAGGATCCTTCCCGAGGGAAATATACTGGTAGGCTGATATGGCAGAAAATTATGAAAGCTTTGACCTTTCCGGCACAAAGATATATGTTTCCGATGACCACAGATTCGGCACAGACGCATTTCTTCTTGCGGATTTTGCCGATCCGGCACCGCACCATAAGGTATGCGACCTTTGCACGGGCTGCGGCATAATTCCGCTTATAATGTGCAGGAATATTACCAAAAAGCCCCCTAAAGAGATATACGGCATTGAGATAATGCCCGAAGCGGTGGAGCTGTTCAATAAAAGCGTTACCGAAAATGATCTTTCGGACACTGTAAAGCCCGTGTTGTGCGATCTTAAAGATCCGCAGGGCGTTCCCCGTGAATATTTCGACATAGTAACGGTAAATCCGCCGTACTGGAAAAAGGGGTCGGGTGAAGAACGTCTTTCCGATGTACAGGCGGCGGCACGCCACGAGATACTTTGCAATATTGATGATGTGACGAAAACAGCCGCATCGCTGTTAAAGTACGGCGGAAGTCTTAAAATATGCCAAATACCGCTCCGCCTTGCAGATGTTATCTGCTCTATGCGCTCGCACGGAATCGAGCCTAAGGTCATGCAAAATGTTGTCAACCGCAGGGGCGGAAAGCCGTGGCTTGTGCTGATAAGCGGTAAAAAGGGCGGAAAGCCCGGTATGGAGATACTCCCCGACTTTGAGGTCTACAGCGATAACGGCTACAGCGACGAGATGAACAGGATATATTACGGAACAAAAATGCAGAAAGGCTGACAATAAACAATAATGGCAGGAAAACTATATATAGTCGGCACTCCGATAGGAAATCTGTCGGATCTGTCGCCACGGGCAATTGAAACGCTCGGCAAGGTGGATTTTATTGCCGCAGAGGATACAAGAGTAACGCAGAAGCTGCTGACGCACTTTTCAATAAGCAAGCCTATGGTGAGCTATCACAAGTTCAGCGGTAACAAGCGCGGCGAGGATATTACAGCCCGTCTGCTTGACGGAGAAACCTGTGCTATAGTGACTGATGCAGGTATGCCTTGCATATCCGATCCGGGCGAGGAGCTTGTAAGAGAGTGCCATGAACACGGCGTCGAAATAGAGAGCGTACCGGGACCCAGCGCCGCAATCACAGCGCTTTGTATGAGCGGACTTGACACGTCACGTTTCAGCTTTGAGGGCTTTTTAAGCGTTACCAAAAAACAGCGTGATGAACATTTAGATGAGATCAAGGATTTTTCAAGAACGCTTATATTCTATGAAGCGCCGCATAAGCTAAGGAATACTCTTGACGACTTATACAGAGTGCTTGGGGACAGACAGATAGCCCTTTGCAGAGAGCTTACCAAGATACACGAGGAGGTTATCAAAGGTACTATATCCGAAATGATAGAACGCTACAAGGAGCTTACTCCCAGAGGCGAATATGTGCTTGTGGTTGAGGGAAAACCAAAGGCAAAGGAAAATGAGAATATAAGCCTTGCCGATGCCGCACTTATGGCAAAGGAGCTGGTTGACGGCGGAATGAAACCGTCAGACGCCTGCAAGCAAACGGCAGGCAAAACTCCTT
>CAVJKI010000263.1:0-2870 GCA_963649995.1 Sodaliphilus sp. | reverse complement strand
TGCTCCAGACAAGAAACGGTAAGAGAACAGCTCAGGCTGCTCTTAAGATCGCTTGTGACCTCGTTGACGAAGGCATGAGAACAGAAGAAGAAGCTGTTGCTATGATCGATCCCCGTAACCTTGATACACTTCTTCACCCCCAGTTCGACGCAAAGGCACTCAAGGCTGCTACACCTATCGGTAAGGGTCTCGGCGCTTCTCCCGGAGCTGCTTGCGGTAAGATCGTATTCACAGCTGAAGACGCTGAACAGTGGGCTGCTAAGGGCGAAAAGGTAGTTCTCGTTCGTCTTGAAACATCACCTGAGGACATCACAGGTATGAAGGCTGCTCAGGGTATCCTGACAGTTCGCGGCGGTATGACATCACACGCAGCCGTTGTTGCCCGTGGTATGGGTGAATGCTGCGTTTCCGGTTGCTCTGCAATCAACATGGACGAAGCTAACAAGAAGTTTGAACTCGGCGGCAAGACATTCCATGAAGGTGATGTAATTTCTATCGACGGTACAACAGGTAACATCTACGATGGCGCTATTGCTACAGTTGACGCTACAATCGCAGGCGAATTCGGCAGAATCATGGCTTGGGCTGACAAGTACAGAGTTCTGAAGGTTAGAACAAACGCTGATACTCCTGCCGACGCTAAGAAGGCAAGAGAACTCGGTGCTGAAGGTATCGGTCTTTGCCGTACAGAACACATGTTCTTTGAAGCTGACAGAATCGCTGCTTTCCGTGAGATGATCTGCTCAGATACAGTTGAAGAAAGAGAAGCTGCACTCGCTAAGATCGAACCCATGCAGCAGGCTGACTTCGAGGCTCTTTATGAAGCACTTGAAGGTTGCCCCGTAACAATCAGATTCCTTGATCCTCCTCTGCACGAATTCGTTCCTACAGAAGAAGCTGACATCGAGGCTCTCGCTAAGGCTCAGGGCAAGTCAGTTGAAACAATCAAGAACATTATTGCATCTCTCCACGAGTTCAACCCCATGATGGGTCACAGAGGATGCCGTCTTGCTGTAACATACCCCGAAATCGCTAAGATGCAGACTAAGGCTGTTATCAAGGCTGCATTAAACGTTAAGAAGAATCACCCCGACTGGACAATCGTTCCTGAGATCATGATTCCTCTGGTTGGCGACGTTAAGGAGCTTAAGTACGTTAAGAACTTCGTTGTTGAAACAGCTGACGCTGTTATCAAGGAAGCAGGCGTTGACCTCAAGTACGAAGTTGGTACAATGATCGAGATCCCCAGAGCCGCTCTTACAGCTGACGAAATCGCTAAGGAAGCTGAGTTCTTCTGCTTCGGTACAAACGACCTTACACAGATGACATACGGCTTCTCACGTGATGACGCAGGTAAGTTCCTCAATGCTTACTATGACGCTAAGATCTTCGAGAACGATCCTTTCGCTAAGCTCGACCAGACAGGCGTTGGCAAGCTGATGGAAATGGCTATCAAGCTTGGTAAGGCTACACGTCCCGATATGCACGTTGGTATCTGCGGCGAACACGGCGGCGATCCCTCATCTGTTGAGTTCTGCCACAAGATCGGTCTTTCTTATGTATCTTGCTCACCCTTCCGTGTACCGATCGCAAGACTTGCAGCAGCTCAGGCAGCTATTAGTAATAGGGATTAATCAGAAAATCGCTATACAATGGGATTTTCCGATAACCTATGAAATGGCAAGAGCCTATCAGAAGGCTAACGGCAAGTATTTAAGGCAAAATCAGTGGGAAGATATAACTCTCGTGATGAGCCTTGAACTTGGTAAATAAAAAGATTACCCCGTATCCGACGGTCAAACCGTTAGATACGGGGTTTTTCTATTCCCTGAATATATGATAAGCTCAAACCAACATTAAGAAAGGCGGAATAATTATGAAGAACAGTAAGGTCAACGGAAGTCCCATATCACAGAACGGCAGAAATGTCAATACCTTTTCTGAAAAAATTTTCAAGGGTTCTCCCATACCACAGAATGACAGGTTTGTCAACCCCTTTCCCGAAAAATTTTTCGAGGGGTTCATAGCACAAAAGCTGTCAGATGTCAAGTCTTTTCTGAAATATTTTTCGGAAAATCCCGAAGCACAAACTGAGGAAAATGTCAAGACTTTTTTCAGAATTTTTGCCTTCGGTGCAGAACTCAGGAACAAGGTTGCAAATCTTAAAGCGGAGCTTAATGCTTCGGAGTACAGAACATTCGTCTATCCCCGTACTATTAAGGGAGCAAGCACGGCTGAATTTATTAAGACCAAGCGAGAGTATGACAAGCTCCGTGCCGAGGTCGAGGAAATGGGCAGAATTGCCGATGAAATTGAAGCGGCAATGTATGAAGCACATCTTGACGAATTTGTCAATACCTTTTTTGAAGAAAAATTTGGAGAAATCGGAGAAAACGATATTCTCGTACTGGAGATTGAATTCTGATGGCGTATTGCAGAGTTGAAACAGCAGACGGATACACGGTAATGTCAAATTACCATTTGCGAGATATGCGGCTCTCCCTTAAAGCCAGAGGTTTACTCTCCCAAATATTATCGCTCCCCGAAAAATGGGATATGACAATCGCAGGCTTGTCGAAAATCAATCGTGAGTGTTCCGATACTATCGCTTCTATCATAAAGGAGCTTGAAGCAACAGGATATATCACCCGATACCGAGAAAGGCGAAAAAACGGAACTTACGGCGAAGTATTCTACGATATACGAATGAAGCCACGCCATTTCGATGAACCTAAACGGAATAAATCCGAACGGGTAAAACCCAAACAGATGTCCTCGGCACAATTAAGTAAAGAGAAATCAAGTAAAGAAAAAGAAAATAAAGAGCTTTTTAATATCAATCAATCTACTATATCGACCCCATTCAGCAC
>CAVJKI010000262.1:0-2883 GCA_963649995.1 Sodaliphilus sp. | reverse complement strand
GCTTTGTCTTCTGCATTATTTCGGTGCTTTGCTCAAACAGCGTTACGACTACCACGATAGGCGGATTTCAGGAGGGCGCTATAAGCTCTTCCGTGCTTCAGGCGGACGACAGGATACTGAAAATAAACGGTATGAATATCTATACTACTATGGATATTTCGTTCCAGCTGTCAAACTCGCAGTCGAGAGGTATCGGCTCGCAGTACTACAGTTATGATTTTGTGGTTGAAAGAAACGGGCAGACGGTAGAGCTGAATGACGTTAAGTTTGCGTCACGCTCTTACGCAAAGATGATCTCGGAATATAAAAAGCTGGTGGGTGAAAAAGAGGGTTACGCCGAGCTTCCCACAGCATATTTTGATATAGATAAAAACAGCTACACAGAAGCTTTCAGTGAGCTTGAAAAGAACGACGCTGAGTTTGCAAGGTCGTTTACCGCTATAGCCGATGAGTACAAGAGCGGATATACCTCGGAAGAAAACAATATGTATCTTGACTTCATCGTTTACGGTCAGAAGCATAATTTCGTTAACGTGATACAGACGGCGTGTGCCGACTTTATTTCATACGGCAGACTTATCTGGATCTCGTTCGGAAATCTTCTGAACGGCACATACGGACTTAATGAAATGTCGGGACCTATCGGCGTTGTACAGAGTGTAAGCACGGTGGCTTCGTTCGGCTGGGGGTCGCTTATGACGCTTGCGGCGCTTATTGCGATAAATGTCGGCATTGTAAACCTTTTACCGATTCCCGCAATGGACGGCGGACGGCTTGTATTCCTTGTGATAGAGCTTATAAGAGGAAAGCCTGTCAAGGCAGAGCATGAAGGCATGGTGCATTTTATCGGAATTGTTGCGCTTATGGTGCTTATGGTTATAGTGACTTTCAATGATATTGTAAGAATATTTACAGGCGGTTAAAATGAGCAGGAAAAAAGTTAAAGTAGGAAATCTTACTCTCGGAGGAGAGCATATATATATCCAGTCGATGCTGAATATCCCTGCGGACGATGTAGAGGGTAACGTAAAGCAGGCGATTGAGCTTGAAAAGGCAGGCTGTGAGATAATACGCACGGCAGTGCCGAATGTCAGAAACGCTGAGCTTATTTATGCGCTTAAAAATGCGGTAAATATACCTGTTGTAGCGGATATTCATTTTGACTATAAGATAGCTCTTGAATGTGCGGCGGCAGGAGTAGACAAGATAAGAATAAATCCGGGCAATATAGGCGACAAGGACAGGGTAAAGGCTGTAGCGGACGCTTGCCGTAACCGTAATATACCGATAAGAATCGGCGTGAACAGCGGCTCGGTCGAGCGTGAGCTGCTTGCAAAGTACGGCGGACCTACCGCACAGGCTCTTGCCGAGAGTGCGTCGCGCCATGTTGAAATGCTCCGTGAATATGATTTTGACGATATAGTGCTTTCGGTCAAATCGTCCGATGTAAAGCTGATGACCGAGAGCTACCGACTGATACATGAAATGTACGATTATCCCTTGCATCTCGGAGTTACCGAGGCAGGCACGACAAGAATGGGGATAATCAAGTCGGCGGCAGGAATAGGCTCGCTTCTTCTTGACGGTATCGGGGATACGATAAGAGTATCGCTGACTGCTGACCCGATAGAGGAGATTTATGCCGCAAAGGATATACTTAAAGCGGTAGGAATAGGCGGCGGTGTACAGATAGTTTCGTGTCCGACCTGCGGCAGAACGGGGATAGACCTTATTTCTATAGCAAAGCAGGTGGAGGAAAAAACAAGAGATATAACCGCAGATATAAAGATTGCTGTTATGGGCTGTGTTGTAAACGGTCCGGGCGAAGCCAGAGAGGCTGATATAGGAATAGCGGGCGCAAAGGGTGAGGGTATAATCTTCAAAAAGGGTGAGGTTATCCGCAGAGTGCCTGAAGAAAAACTCGTAGACGAGCTGATTGACGAGATAGGTAACATAATAAAAGCTAAAGAAAGTAACTGATAAGGAACGTGAAATAATGGCAGCCATTTTAAAAGAACTTCTGAATAAGATTGAAATACCTCAGCAGACGGCGGACGCAAAGCTCCTGTCGATACTGTGCGATGAAACGGATAAGAGCATGATATTCCAGCTTGAAGCCGATGAACTGATACCGTACAGCGTGCTTGCCGAAACGGGCAACGCAATAAAAAAATATCTCGGTGTGCCGTCGGTAAGAATTTACCCGAAATATGCGCCTGAGCTTTTCAACCCTTCATATCTCTATGACATTATTCAGATACTTAAGCCGTCGCACGGTGTAATAAACGGATATATGGACGACTCGGAAATAAGCGACGACGGCGATACATTCGAGTTTACGCTTATGCACGGCGGAATCGACCTTTTATACAGCGAAAAGATAGACAAGGAAATCGAGAAGTTCACAAAGGGCGTGTTCGAAAAGAGCATTACCGTAAAATTCAGTGAGAATGCGACTGTCGGTTATGCCGATCTTGACGAAAGATATTATGAGGAGCTTGCCTCACAGCCGCTCCCCGACTTTGAAGAAATAGACAGAAAAGCGGCAGAGCGTGCAAACGAGAGCAAAAGCTCAAGAGGAAAGAAATCAAGACCTGAGCCGAGAAAGCGCCCGACAAAGATAACACTTATATATCTTGAAGATAAGCTGAACTCTGACGGACTTTTATATCTCGGAAATGAGATAACAGAAGCTCCGCAGTCGCTTTCATCACTCAGCGGAGAAAGCGAAAGTGTAACGGTATGGGGAGAGCTTACCGATGTTGAGCATAAGGATACAAGAAACGGCGTTTATACGATAATTACCGCATCGCTTTGCGACGATACGGGCAGAATACCGATAAAACTGTTTGCCAAGGCTGAGATAATAGACGATTACGGCTT
>CAVJKI010000261.1:0-2900 GCA_963649995.1 Sodaliphilus sp. | reverse complement strand
TTCCTGCGCCAAACGCCTTTCTTATTCCGATTTCGGGGATTCTTTCCTTTATCGAAAAAAACGTTATGCTCATAATGCTTATACCTGAAATGATGCAAAGGAGAACGGAGATCATATTCAGGATAGTTCTGGTATTTGCCAGCTCATTTTCTAACTCGTCTGAAAGCTTATCTTTGGTGATCACGGAAAATCCGTTTCCTGTTCTGCCTTTGACTTCTGACAGCGTTTGCGCGTAATATAAAAAGCTGTTATATTCTGCGGGATTATTGAAATTATATAAATAAAGCTCATTCTTATCCCGGTGAGCGAATTTTTCATTGATTGAAGTTAACGGGCAATATATTGATACGCAGGTCGTTATGCTTTGCTGACTGCCGTCGATTTCCTGTTTCAATTTCATTTTTGAAACATCGGCTGTGTATGAATTTTCAACCACGCCGATCACCTCAAATCTCACAGGTGCATCGGCTTGGGACTGTGACAATACTGTTGCGCCGGAAGCTCCGCAGCCGATTTCAATATATTGACCTAATCCGTTACCTCCCGAAAAAATAAGGCTCTCGGTCAGGCGGTCAATAACCACGACTGCATTTTTCGATTGAATATCACTGCTGGAAATCAACCTGCCTTTTATCAGATTCGATTGAACGCTTATAAAACGTCCGTCATCGTTAACGATCGGCATAACAGAATTCAGCTCCGATACTCCATGCACATACGCCATTACCGTCAGATAACGATTCTCTCCTATTGAAACGGAAAAAATCGATTGCTTTTCCGAAAGCGTGGATACTTCAATACAATTTATTTTATCAGAAACCGCCAGCTCTGATTTTAATTCTTCGTTCCCCATAGGATCAACAATTACAGTATTTTCTGACATCTGACTGACTTTTCTCATACTTTCCTTGTAATACGAATCTGTAATAATTTTACCTGAGGAAAACAGAAAAACAGCTACAAATATTCCTATTGATGTCAATATCAATCTCACTTTGTTTACCGTAGCCATTTTTATAAGGTGATGAAAATAAAAGAAAAATTTTGCTGCACTATTCATTATATAATTTGCCACCCCTAAGCGTATATGTTGCGCCCGTGCCGAAAGATAAGAATTTATTATGAGTGACGACAATCACGGCAGTTCCCTTTTCGGCAATATCCTTAAACGCTTCAACAACCAGATCGGTATTGCTTTCATCGAGGTTTCCTGTCGGCTCATCGGCAATTATCAGCTTAGGCTCTTTTATTATTGCCCGCATGATTGCCACTCTTTGCCGCTCTCCTCCCGAAAGGAGCGATACTTTCTTATTCTTTAAACTCAGCATATCAAAGCTGCCCAAAAGTTTATCTACAGTTTTCTTCACTGAACCTGATAAGGCGATTCCGTTGTATAAAAACGGCATAAGTATATTATCCTTAACACTTAACGAATCTATCAGGAAGTATGACTGAAAGATAAACCCTATATCCTGCGCACGGTATTTATAATAATCGTTTAACTTTTTCGGATTTATGTTTGTATTGCAAAACAGATATTCGCCGCTTGTATAATTGTCTAACAGACCGACTATATTAAGGAAGGTACTTTTGCCGCAGCCTGAAGCTCCTAAAATTGTTGTTATTTCACCTTTCCCGATCGAAAAATTCAAACCGTCTAAAACATACCGCTTACCGTCATAGGTTTTACGCAGATTTGTAATTTTGATAAGCTCACTCATTTTTTAAGGACTCCTTCAACTTCTGACCGGAATAATCTACTTTTTCAACTATAAGTACATCTTTGCTTGAAACGCCGGACAAAATCTCAATGTATTCAAAATTATTTCCATCCTCCTCGGACGAAAATTTTTGTCCTACAGTAATCGGAGTTTTTTTCAGTTCATCTTCGGTTTCGATATATACATAATATTCATCGCCGTCAGAGTAAACAGCTTCCGAAGGCACATACATTCCGACTTCTTTGATCTCCAAAGTAAAGACTAATTTTACGGGAGTACCCGGATATAGCTTCATTGGCAGAGATATATTCACAGGCAGTGTTTCATCGGTAATTTCATATCCGATAGTATCTATTTTTGCCTGCGCCTCACTGCCGTTGAATATTACTTTGACAGGAGTGTCATAAGTGATTTTATCTATTTTATCCATTCCGATATTTGCTGTGATGAACAGATTATCGTAATTCAGCAATCTTATAGTAACGGATTTACCGTTTTCGTCACTTTCATAAACAATATCCGTAATTAACCCGTTAAAATCTACCGTATGAGTTTCCTTGCCATATACATACAGAATTTCTTTTGGGGCTATCAAATCACCCTTATTCTTTTTCAGTGAAAAATCAGAATCGCTTATGTTGTCAAGACGAACTTCCGTTATATAAATCTCAGGCATTCCCGAAATGACCTGTGCGTCGGTTTCATAGGTATGCTCAATCTGTCCTTCAAGTACATGATACTTAACTCGCTGTACTTCAGGCTGTATAGAATCATTGCTCTCATCAGCGGACTGCGAAAAAAGCTGTGGCGCTATTGACCAAATTATACCTAATACAATTGCCGAAATGAGCAGTATTAAAATTACAATAAGAGTTATTTTTCTCCTCATAAGCTTCCTTTCATGCTAAAAAAATATGGCTTCAATACTTTTAAATTGAAGCCACGATCGCTTACTTTATATTTTTTAAAATATAGTCTATAGCGCATTTTGCATCATCTTCGTTGGATATGCTTTGACTTATCAAATTGTTATAAAGCGATAACTGCTCACCCGATTTCAAAGTATAGGTTAAGACAGTATCGCAGTATATGCTGTCATAATCGGCGGTATTATCGGGATCTTTAAAATCTAAAGCGCATTTTACAGATAATACCGAGCCTTTCTTTAAAATCAGCGGT
>CAVJKI010000260.1:0-2907 GCA_963649995.1 Sodaliphilus sp. | reverse complement strand
TGCTCACACACAGCGGTTTTTTATTATCATTTTTACTGTACAAATATCATCATTACAGCCGACAGTATCGCCGATATCAACGGAAATCCGACCAGCGTCAACAGCCACTTTTTGATCATCGTATTTTTGTGGATATACGGCATCAGATCCTCCGTACCGGGAATTATCCACGCATTGGTGTGACCTACCCAGTAGGTATCAATGAAAAATCTGTCGAACAGTCCCGATATTATCAGTATCGCAGTGATCTGCCAGAAGCCTTCAAGAAAGCCTCTTGCTCCGTTTATGCAGTATACGGAGAAAAGCGTAACTGCAAGCAGCGGTAAAACCGAAAAGAGCTTGAATAAGTTTGCGTTCTTTATGATCTGCTTTTTGGTGATAAGACCTTTTTCTATCACTCTGTCCCACACCGGCTTTTCATAAAAGCAGACAAGATTGACATTTTTCTTTGCAATGCCGACAACACAGCCCAGAAGCAGTATAAAGCTTGCCGCCAGACTCTCAATGAATATAAGTGCGAATATCATAATTTCCTCCCCATTTTAAGTTAATTTCAGCTAACCGTGCTGTGCAAGATTTACCGATGTTCCTTTATAAAGCCAAGCCTACAGCCCATGCGATAAGTCCTGCAAGAGCCGCAACGGGTATTGTCAGGATAAGCAGCTTCAGCATTTTTGTAGACTTATACTTAGGATCGTGCCATGTATCAAGCAGATCTTCCGTACCGGGGATTATCCACCATTTTGACTTTGCTACCCAAAGATAGTCAACGAAGAACCAGTCGAAAAATTCCATTCCGTAGAACAGAACGTAATACTGCCATACACACTCAAAATATCCTCTTGCGCCGTTTATAAAGAGTATCATGGCTATGGGGAATATCAGATCTCCGATTAAAAGCAAGGTCATTGAAACGATTGTACGCTGCTTTATTTTCTTTGCGGTCGTAAGCCCCATTTCCACAACTCTTTCCTGCATTACCTTCGGATAGAATATAATTCCGCCTACAGGTCCTTTTCTGCCGACAAGCGCAAGCATAAAAAGTGCAAACCATACCCATAGAATAAGAATTTCTATAACCAGTTTAAGTACCAGCATATTTTCTCCTCCTTTTTGCTTACTCCGATTTTGATCATACACGACTAACTTGCTTGTGTCAATATGGGAAATAAACAAATCCGCCTGCCCGATGACAAGCGGATTTCAATATTATTTCTTAGTTCTCTTTTTCGGTACGGGTGTGACCCGTTCGAGGATTTCAAGCAACTTGCAGTTGCACAGATGTAAACCTGTAGTTGCAATCAAGTCAATAAGCTTTAAATTGTGAGCTTATCCGATTTTTCAGCCTTTGCTTTCTTTTTTCTTCACAAAATATCTTATTGCAAACAGAACTGCCAGCATAAGTGCCGCTGAGAAGCCAAGTACAGCAAACACGTTCTGAACAAAGCCTGACAGCAGATAACCGAAAACGCATACCGCCGCAACAGTCATTGCATAAGGGAGCTGTGTTGAAACATGGTTTACATGGTCGCACTGTGCACCTGTCGATGCCATTATCGTAGTATCTGAGATAGGCGAGCAGTGGTCGCCGCAAACCGCACCTGCAAGGCAGGCTGAAATGCAGATAATTACCATTGACGGAATTTCACCCGTCTGTGCAACGTTTGCAAGCTCATGCTCAAATACGCTTGTAACGATCGGGATAAGTATGCCGAATGTTCCCCACGATGTACCTGTCGCAAACGAAAGTCCGACAGCCACCACGAACAGGATTACAGGCAGAAGTACGCTCAGTGCCGTTGCATTCTGTACAATTCCCGAAACAAATTCGCCTGCTTCAAGGTGATTTGTCATTGTTTTAAGCGTCCATGCGAAGGTAAGTATCAGTATCGCAGGTACCATCTGCTTGAAGCCTGCGGCGATGGAATCCATACATTCGGTAAACTTAAGTACACGACGGATCATATAGTAAGCGATTATTACTATAAGTGCGGCGATAGATCCGAGTGACAGACCGTAAGCCGCATCACAGCTTGCAAAAGCAGTTACAAAGTCCGCATCGGAGAAAAATCCTCCTGTATAGATCATACCGATAACGCATAATATGATAAGTATCGCAACCGGCAGTATAAGGTCTATTACTCTGCCTCTTTCGGTAACAGGCTGATGTTCATCCTCGTATTCCTTGTTTCTTGTGGTAAAGATGTCACCGTTTTTAGCGTTATCCTCATGTGTTTTCATAGGACCGTAGTCGGTATCGCTTATAGCTATGAAAATAACCATAATTATAGTGAGTAATGCGTAGAGGTTATACGGAATTGTATTTATAAACAGCGAAATTCCGTTTACACCCTCAACAGTACCGCTTACTGCCGCCGCCCATGATGATATAGGTGCAATAATGCAGATAGGAGCTGCTGTAGCGTCTATAAGATAAGCAAGCTTTGAACGTGATATGTTATGCTTGTCGGTTATCGGACGCATTACCGAGCCTACCGTCAGACAGTTGAAATAATCGTCAACGAATATCAGTACGCCGAGGAAAAAGGTTGAAAGCGTAGCGCCGCGTCTGCCCTTGATATGGGTAGCTGCCCATTCGCCGTAGGCACGGCTTCCGCCCGCCTTGTTCATAAGCACTACTATTACACCGAGTACAACGAGGAATATCAGTATTCCGACATTGTATGCGTCTGAAAGGCTACCGATAAATCCGTCCTGAACAACGGTTTTGAATGTACCCTCAAACCCTGTTCCCGTTGCCGTCGCATAGAGAATTCCGCCCGACAATATTCCGACGAACAGCGATGAGTACACCTCTTTTGTGATAAGCGCCAATCCTATGGCTGTTACAGGAGGGAAAAGCGACCACAGTGTGCCTTTGGCTTCCGACAGCGGCGCATTAATAAA
>CAVJKI010000259.1:0-2945 GCA_963649995.1 Sodaliphilus sp. | reverse complement strand
GCTGATAACTATTGGTGTGTATCTTGTATCAATGGTTATTGTCGGCGTAATATGTGCAAAGAAAACGGATAACGTCGGCGACTTTTATCTCGGCGGCAGAAAGCTCGGTCCGTTTGTAACGGCAATGAGCGCAGAAGCCTCTGATATGAGCGGCTGGCTTCTTATGGGTCTTCCCGGCGTTGCTTATGCCATGGGTATAGCGGACGCAGCGTGGACAGGTATAGGACTGGCGATAGGTACATATCTGAACTGGCTTATTGTATCAAAGAGAATAAGAAAGTATTCTCATGTATGCAACGCTATAACGATCCCCGAATTTTTCTCAAAGAGATTCAGGGACAGCAAACAGGTACTTACTCTTATTTCTGCACTTATAATAATCGTATTCTTTATCCCGTACACAGGTTCGGGATTCTCAGCCTGCGGTAAGCTGTTCAACAGCCTTTTCGGTGCTGATTACCACATTGCAATGATAATAAGTGCAGTCGTAATCATCGCATATACCACGATCGGCGGATTCTTAGCCGCAAGTACCACAGACTTTATACAGAGTATCATCATGACAGTAGCTCTTATTATAGTTGTTGTATTCGGTATTTCGTCCGTCGGCGGTATAGTTGAGGTTATGAACCATGCAAACTCAATGCCGGGATACTTCTCACTGACACATACATTTGATGTACTTAACCAGCAGACAGGCGATTACGGTCCGCTCAGCATTGTTTCAACGCTTGCATGGGGTCTGGGATATTTCGGTATGCCTCATGTACTGCTCAGATTTATGGCTATAAACGACAGCAAGAAGCTTAAAACTTCAAGACGTGTTGCTACTGTATGGGTTGTTATTTCACTTGCTGTTGCAATATTTATCGGTGTTGTAGGTCTCGCAATGACCAAGAACAATGTAATTGACCCTCTTGCTGACCCCGAAACAATAATAGTAGTAATAGCAAATCTTCTCGCTAAGGCAGGTCCTCTTGCGGCTATTGTCGGCGGTCTTATTATTGCGGGTATTCTTGCTTCTACAATGTCAACAGCGGACTCACAGCTCCTTGCCGCCGCTTCCTCGGTATCTGAAAACCTTTTCAATCAGGTATTCAAGATAAAGACAAGCGAAAAGGCAGCTATGCTTATCGCAAGAATCACGGTTGTTATAATAGCAATTGTAGGTATAGTTATTGCGTGGGATCCCAACAGCTCGGTATTCCAGATAGTATCGTTCGCATGGGCAGGCTTCGGTGCGGCTTTCGGTCCTGTTGTACTGACGGCTCTGTTCTGGAAAAGAACAACAAAGTGGGGCGCATTCGCAGGTATATTTGCAGGCGGTGCAATGGTATTTATATGGAAGTTCCTCGTTCGTCCTCTCGGCGGACTGTTCAACATCTACGAGCTTCTTCCCGCATTTTTAGTAGCTCTTATCGCTATAATTGTTGTATCGCTTCTTGACAAGAAGCCCTCACAGGAAATCATTGACGAATTCGAGTCGGTTGATGCGGTTGAATAATCTTAAAATGTAATAAGCAAAACAGCCACGGTTTATATCGTGGCTGTTTTTTATAATACTCAATCACCTTTTTCAAAGCGTGAACGGAGCTTTTCAAGGGCTTTCTTCTCTATTCTTGAAACGTAACTGCGGCTTATGTCAAGCTCGTCTGCAACTTCACGTTGAGTCATTATTCTGTCGGTACGGTAGGAGGTTTTTGACAGACCGTAACGCTTTGTCAGAATTTCCTTTTCACGCTCGTCAAGCTCCTCGTCTATATAACGGTACATTCTGTCAAGCTCTATGTTAAGTGCGGCTTCTTCGGCAACATCGGTGCCGTCCTTGAAAATGTCGGCGAGGGTTACTGCGTTTCCGTCCTTGTCGCAGTCCATAGGCTCGTTCATATAGACCTCGGTCTGCTGGTGCTTTGTCTTGCGGAAGTACATTCTTATCTGGTTGTTGATACATTTTCCGGCATAGGTCGAAAAGTTGATATTCTTTTTATAATCAAAGGTTTCGGCGGCACGGATAAGCCCGATTATGCCGATTGAGATCAGATCATCGGCTTCCTTGCTGTCGGGGTAGTGCTTCTTTACGATAAAGGCAACAAGACGGAGGTTGTGGTTTATCAGCTTGTCACGGGCGGCAAGATCGCCCTGAGCCGCTTTTTCAAGACATTCTCTTTCTTCCTTTGCGGAAAGCTGTCGGGGG
This sequence comes from Sodaliphilus sp., assembly GCA_963649995.1. GTDB lineage: Bacteria > Bacillota > Clostridia > Oscillospirales > Ruminococcaceae > Ruminiclostridium_E. Next base: position 751 of record CAVJKI010000259.1, on the reverse strand, counting down.
AAAGAGCCGTTATTCTTAAAATGCAGTGCAAAGAAGATAAGGCTTTGCAATGCGGTTTGCAGTATAGATATAAACATAATATCACACTCCGAAAAGATAATGATACAGTTTATTCGGGACATTGTGCGGGTTATGCAGGTACAGCTGTCTTGACAGCAGAATTTTATCGGTGTATAATTAATTGTATTGATCAAGTAAAAGTCAGGAGAGTGTGAGTATGAAGCAGAAAAATCGTGAAAGGCTCGGAATAGGCATGAAGATAGGTGCAGGAGTGCTTGCACTTATTATGATCATTGGTGTTGTGATACAGGGATTTATGTATCTGAACTGAGTTGATAAGTATATGGATAAAGTAAACCGCCGGCTGTAAGGTCGGCGGTTGTGTTTTATTCGTTTTTTATGTAGCTCAGCGAGAAGTCACAGCAGTCATTGCCCCGTCCGAGGGTCATGCTTCTGTGCCATTTTAATTTCGGGTGAATGTTACCGTATGCTATATCATCGCTGTCGCAGAAGCAAACGCATAGCTCAGGGCAACCGTAACGCACGGCCATCATACGATAAGGGCATTTTATCATATCAAGCCTTGCCGTGTTCTTATCGGTATCATATATCTTATAATCAAACCCTGCGTCACGATCGAAGGTTTTCTGCGTGACTTTCAGAAATATTTTCGGGATACGCTTGTACATTCCCGCAAAACGGGCGGCTTTTGATACCGCTTTTTTTATTTTCAGCGAGTGTATCTCTACAA
>CAVJKI010000258.1:0-2957 GCA_963649995.1 Sodaliphilus sp. | reverse complement strand
CAGAATGCTTATATGTGCGGCTTTATGCGACGGTATGACACATATAGATAATCTGCTTGAGTGTATGGATTCGCACGCTACTATAAATGCCCTGACTGCACTCGGAGCGACAATAAACGGTGAAAACGGAAGTTATACGGTTAAAGGTATAACAAGCCCCACAAAAACAGCGGCAATAGATTGTTACGAAAGCGGCTCTACACTCAGATTTATGATTCCGATATTCTCAGCATTCGGCTGTGAAACGGAGTTTACAGGCAGAGGAAAGCTTCCCGAAAGACCGATAACACCGATCATAAAGCCGATGACAGACAACGGTGCGATGTTTGAAACGCTCGCAATGCCCTATAAAGTTCACGGTAAGCTTCACGGCGGAAAATATTATATTGACGGCAGTGTTTCGTCGCAGTTTATAACAGGGCTTTTGTTTGCACTTTCGGTTTTAAATGAGGGCAGCGAGATAATACTCACGACACAGCTTGAGTCAAGACCGTATGTGAATATCACGATCGACTGCATGAAGCAGTTCGGTGTTGAGGTTAACGAAACAGACAACGGATATTTTATAAAGGGCGGACAAAAATATATGCCACATTGTTGCACAATTGAGGCAGATATGTCGCAATGTGCGTTTTTTCTGGCGGCAAACTGTGCAGGCTCGGATATTGAGCTTACTAACCTTAATATGAACAGTGTGCAGGGTGATAAGGCAATAGTTGAGATTGCAGATAAGTTTAAAAACGGCAGTGATTTGTCGATAATAGATGCCGCTGATATTCCCGATCTTGTACCTGCAATAGCGGTGATGATGAGTTTCTGGGAAAAGCCTTGCAGAATAATAAACTGCGAAAGATTACGCATAAAGGAATGCGACCGTCTGGCGGCTACCACCGAGCTTATAAACGACCTCGGCGGAAAAGCGATTGCCAACAGCGACAGTATAGAGATCTTCCCTGTTGAGAAATTCACAGGCGGAACGGTACGTTTCTATAACGACCACAGAATAGCAATGGCAGGGGCTGTTGCGGCTACACGTTCAACAGGCGATGTAATAATAAAAGGCGCTGAATGCACAAACAAGTCCTATCCCGGATTTTTTGACGATTTCAGAGCACTCGGAGGTATAGCAGATGTCATCAGCGTTTAAATTCGGTGAGCTTTCCGTTTCGATATTCGGAGAATCACACGGTAAGGCAATAGGTGTTGTAATAGACGGGCTTCCCGGCGGAGCAAAGATAGATTTTGACGCAGTGCTTGACTTTATGGCAAGACGTGCGCCTAAAAAAGACGGCACAAGCACAATGCGAGATGAAAAGGATTTCCCGAATGTAGTATCGGGAATGGTAGACAGTGTACTGACAGGCACTCCCCTTTGCGCCGTAATTCAGAATACGGATCAGCATTCGGCAGATTACAAGAGCGTAAGCCACCTTGCACGTCCCGGTCACGCAGATTACACGGGATATGTACGCTATAACGGCAGTAACGACCTGCGCGGCGGCGGGCATTTTTCAGGCAGGATCACCGCACCGCTGGTATTTGCTGGCGCAGTCGCCTCTCAGATACTTGAAAGCAAGGGTGTAACAACGGGCGCACATATACTTTCAATAATGAATGCCAGTGATGAGCGTTATGATCCTGTAAATGTGAACGCTGAGCAGTTAAAGCAGGTCAGAAGCCGTTATCTTCCACTGATAAACGCTTCTGTAGAACAGCTGATGAGGGATATTATAGTGAATGCGTCGGCAAATCTTGACTCGGTCGGCGGAGTTATAGAGTATGCCGCTGTCGGACTGCCTGTCGGTATAGGCTCGCCAATGTTTGACGGTATCGAGAACAGAATTTCTCAGATAGTATTCGGCGTTCCTGCCGTAAAGGGCATTGAGTTCGGCGCAGGCTTTGACGTTGCAAATATGTTCGGCAGTCAGAACAACGATGAGTTCTGCATAGAAAACGGTAAAATCAGGACAAGGACAAACAATCACGGCGGTATTTTAGGCGGTATCACAAGCGGTATGCCGATAATATTCCGTGTTGCTGTAAAGCCTACTCCGTCAATCGCACAGCCGCAGCAGACGGTTGACTATACGACCGTGACAGAAGAAACGCTGAGTATCAAGGGCAGACATGATCCCTGCATAGTACCGAGAGCTGTGCCGTGTATTGAGTCTGCGGCAAATCTGGCAATTTTATCTTATCTTATCTGATTTTCAGGCTGAAAGGAGGAATATGTATGGGTAGCATACTTGTTCCTAAGTATACGCTTTATGACCGCAAGGACATTGAGGTGCTTGTAGCATATATTCTTTACAAGGTCGGAAGTATCACAAAGGACGAGCTTATGCGCTGTACTGTAGATCATGACTTTGTAATGTATTTTGACCTTATTTGCTGTCTTTTTGATATGGAGGAAAATGGGCTTATCACCTGTGAAAAGGTCGGAAATGACGAAACCTGCCTGCCGACTGCCAAAAGCGAATACCTTGCAATTGAACTTGCTTATACTCTGCCCCTTTCAATAAGAGAAGATACTGTTTACTATGCGAAAAAGATAACTTCACATTCACGGCTTGAAAAGACGGTCAAGACCGAAATTGTCAAAGTCGAGCAAGGCGGTTATCAGCTTTGTATACGTTTTATCAACGAAATGGGTGGTGCCGATCTTATGGAACTTAAAATTTACGCTCCTACAAGGGAGAGTGCCGAGCAGATGGAAAAGCGGGTTTTTGATAATCCCGTAGGTGCATACAGAAACGTGCTTAATTCGTTTATACAAGGATATTTGACTGTATCGGAAAAGGAGATACAGGAAGTGCTTGATGATACAAAGATTTAAAATCATTATAAAAACGCATATAAAAACAGCGTCCGTGTTGATTTTGCACGGACGCTGTTTTATTTAGGCTCTATAATAAATGTTGGGGAAACCAAGAGCCAAACAGAAAAATAAAATAAAA
>CAVJKI010000257.1:0-2969 GCA_963649995.1 Sodaliphilus sp. | reverse complement strand
GGAGAGTGTCGGTGGAAATATCGTATTTTTTGCTTACTTCTGAAATTGTCATAAATCATCCCGTCCTTTCGGTACTTTTATATTATCACATGGAGTTAACTCCATGTCAAGAGGAAAAAAGAAAAACTGTCGGAAAATCGACAGTTTTTCATAAAATTATGCTCTGACATTCAGAACGTGTCCCGTTACTCCGGCAGGCGGAATGTCTGCGCTGTTAATTAAATCAACAACCTCTGCTCCGCTCTGTTCGATGCTGTCAATGCTCTTTGAAAGCATTGCAGTGGAAACGCTCTGTGCAACGTTGGCCTGCGCCATGCTGACAGATAAACTTGCAATATAAGAAGTAAGATCCATAGTAAGACCTCCTTTATATTATCAATCGGTTATGATAGTTTTTTCCCTGATTTCTTTTTCTACCATGTCACAGAAGTCATTTACAGACATTGAGCCAATATCTCCACGCTTACGGCAACGGATAGAAACATTTTCAGTTTCAACCTCCTTATCGCCGATAACCAGCATATAAGGAATCTTTTGAAGCTGTGCCTCACGAATCTTAAAGCCGATCTTTTCGCTTCTATCGTCAATATCTACTCTGATGCCACGGCTCTTAAGCTCAGCAGCTGCCTTTGAAGTAAACTCGTTATGACGGTCAGCGATAGGCATAAGCTCAACCTGTACGGGAGCAAGCCATATTGGGAATGCACCTGCAAAATGCTCGGTCAGGATACCGATAAATCTTTCGATAGAGCCGAATACAACACGGTGGATCATGATAGGTCTATGCTTCTCGCCATCTGCACCTGTGTATTCAAGCTCAAATCTCATAGGTAACTGGAAGTCGAGCTGAATAGTACCGCACTGCCATGTTCTGCCGAGTGAATCTTCAAGATGGAAGTCTATCTTAGGTCCGTAGAATGCACCGTCGCCCTCGTTTACAACGTAAGGAAGTCCGAGGCCGTCGAGAGCCTTGCGTAAGCCCTCTGTTGCCATATCCCAGTCTTCCTGGCTGCCCATGCTGTCTTCGGGCTGTGTTGAAAGCTCGACATGATACTTGAAGCCGAACAGCTTGTAAACTTCATCTATAAGTCTTACAACGCCCTTTATCTCGTCTGTGATCTGATCGGGTGTCATGAAGATGTGTGCATCGTCCTGTGTGAAGCATCTTACACGCATAAGTCCGTGCAGTGCGCCTGACTTTTCGTGACGGTGAACAAGTCCGAGTTCGCCCATTCTCATAGGTAAATCTCTGTATGAACGGGGCTTTGACTTGTATACAAGAATACCGCCGGGGCAGTTCATAGGCTTTATTGCAAACTCGGTATCATCGATAACCGTAGTGTACATATTCTCTTTATAATGATCCCAGTGACCCGATGTTTCCCAGAGCTGACGGTTGAGCATGATGGGTGTTGAAATCTCTACATAGCCGTCACGGGTGTGAATCTGACGCCAGTAATCAATAAGAGTGTTCTTAAGGATCATACCCTTGGGTAAGAAGAACGGGAAGCCGGGGCCCTCGTCCATTATCGTGAACAGCTCAAGCTCCTTACCGAGCTTTCTGTGGTCACGTTTTTTAGCTTCCTCAATCATATTGAGGTATGCTTCAAGCTCCGATGCCTTGGGGAATGCAGTAGCATAGATACGGGAGAGCATCTTGTTCTTTTCACTGCCTCTCCAGTAAGCGCCTGTACAGCTTGTAAGCTTAAATGCCTTTACATAGCCTGTAGACATCAGGTGAGGACCTGCGCAAAGGTCTGTGAACTCACCCTGCTTATAGAAAGAAATAGGCTCGTTTTTGCCTGCGTGTTCTTCGCAAAGCTCAACCTTGTAAGGCTCATCAATATCCTTGAGATACTTTATAGCATCTGCGGGAGCCATTTCAAACTGTTCAAGCTTTAAGTCTTCCTTAACGATCTTCTTCATCTCGGCTTCGATAGCTTCAAGATCTTCGGGCATAAAGGGAGTTTCTTTATCAAAATCATAATAGAAACCGTTATCTATAGCAGGACCGATAGCAAGCTTTACATCGGGGTAAAGTCTTTTAACTGCCTGCGCCAGAATGTGGGAAGCAGTATGGCGGAAAGCCTTTTTACCGTCCTCATCTTCAAATGTAAGTATTTCAAGTGTGCAGTCGCTGTCGATTACAGTACGCAGATCCTTGATTTCGCCGTCGATCTTAGCAACGCAAGCCGCCTTTGCAAGACGAGGGCTGATTTCCTTAGCAACGTAAAATACGGAACAAGCACTTTCTAGCTCCTTTACGCTGCCGTCTTTCAATGTAACTTTTATCATTGGTTTTCCTCCGTTAAGCCGCCATACGAGAGCGGTCTTTAATAGTGTATAGAAATACAGTATTATTATATCACCGCAAGCGTAAAATGTCAAACAGTTTTGAAAACTACATCGATATTTGCCTTGTGTGCCTGTGAATGCTGGAATTTTCTTTCTATCCGATGGAATTTTCCGTCCTTAATAAAGCGTGCGCCTGTCTGCCTGAAATGAAAGTCGATCTCTGCGTTTATACACTGCTCTCTTATGTCAAGTATCCAGTCGTAATTGCACTCCCTTGCTTCATTTCCCGATTCACCGCCGACAACCACCTCAGTTATCTGTGTTTTGTCGAGATATTGGCTTAAGTCGATATGTTCAAGCAACGGCTCACATATTATTGATTTATGCTTTATCGGGGCTTTCAGAAAAATCGGCAGGCGGTAATCTGCCATCTGCTGATTTTCACAGGTACAGCATATATGTACATTTTCGTATCCGTTGCCCCAGTCGTCGGGAATACACTGCGAAAAGCGATGAATACGCTTGGTGATGATAAGAAAAGTGACATCGGGACGCTGTTTTATCATCTGCCAGCATTCATCACGCCATTTGTCTGCTTCATCAAGGAAAAAGTCCGAGGTAAAGCAGGTGTAGATAATTCCGTCGCTCGGTATCATTTTATAATGGCTCTATAA
>CAVJKI010000256.1:0-2987 GCA_963649995.1 Sodaliphilus sp. | reverse complement strand
GTATAATGCCGATTTCACAAGGAAATAATATCATCTGTAAGTAAAATCCGTAAAAGGAGTGTTTAGATTGAACAGAAAAATGAAGAAGTATAAATATATAATATTGATTGTAGCAACTGCCACTGCCATAGCGGCGGTGTTTTCCGCCTGCACATCAAACAATAATGAAAGCAGTGTTTCATCTGCCGCACCCGGACTTTCAACCTCGTTATCCGAAAATTCCGAAAGCACATCGGGCGGTACGGGCAGTGCAGATAAGAACAGCGAAAAGTCTGCACAGGGTTTAAGAGATGCAATTGCGAAAGCATACGGTGATAACTATCTGCCCGATCAGACCTTGGACGCTGATACGTTAGAAAGTGAATTCGGACTGAAAAAGGATATGTATGACGAGGTTATCGCAGAAGCTCCCGTGATTGGTTTTCACCCTGACAGACTGGTTATAGTAAAGCCTGCAAAGGGTAAGGAATCCGATGTAAAGCGTGCGCTTGAGGATACCTTGCTTGTGATGAAGGAACAGCAGATGCAGTACCCTGTAAATGTGGCAAAGGTGAACGCAGGCAGAGTGCTTGAAAAGGACGGATACTATTGCTTTATGATACTCGGCGATACCGATGATACAAGCGAGAATGACGACGATGCGGCAAAGTTTGCGGAGGAGCAGGTCAATATAGGCGTCAAGGCGTTTAATGAATATTTTGCTTAAAGCCGCAAAATTTCTTTTGTTTTGGTGTTGACAAATCACAAAAACAGTGCTATACTCTAATCGATAACAAGAATGCGTTGACGAGGAAGTCGGCGGAAAAAACCTCACAGAGAGCCGTTGTTGGTGCGAAACGGCAGGCAATACCGCATAAGATAATCACCTCTGAGCAGACAGGCAGAAACAGCAGTAAGCCTGTACGGGTACTCCCGTTACAGAGTAGCATATTGACGGATATGTACAGAGCGGCTCGTTATATACGGGCAATAAGAGTGGTAACACGGAGACTTCAAGCCTTCGCCTCTTGAAACATTGAGTTTCATAAGGCGGGGCTTTTTTATTTTATAAGCTCCCTAAAAGTGCTTTGTATCATTGAAATCGCAAAATCATTCATAAAGCAAAGACAGGAAAGGAAAGAAAAAAGATGTTGACTTTAGACAAGGTTTATCATGCGGCTTTTAAACTGAAAGAGGTAATAAGACCTACCGACCTTATCCACGCTCCCCAGATCAATCCCGATGCAGACGTTTATCTTAAGACAGAGAACTTACAGGTAACAGGCTCATTCAAGGTAAGAGGTGCGTACTACAAGATTTCCACGCTTACCGAGGAAGAAAAGAAGCACGGCGTTATTGCGTGCAGTGCAGGTAACCACGCACAGGGCGTTGCTCTTGCGGCACAGAGAAGCGGTATCAAGTCTATAATCTGTCTGCCCGACGGCGCACCTATCTCAAAGGTTGAGGCTACAAGAAGCTACGGTGCAGAGATTTGTCTTGTTGAGGGCGTTTACGATGACGCATACAATAAGGCTTTACAGCTCCGTGACGAACACGGTTATACATTTATCCACCCGTTCAACGATGAAGATGTTATCGCAGGACAGGGAACTATCGGTCTTGAACTGCTTGAACAGCTCGATGATATAGACGCTGTTGTAGTACCTATCGGCGGCGGCGGACTGATTTCTGGCGTTGCTTTTACAATGAAGTCATTAAAGCCTGAAATCAAGATCTACGGTGTTCAGGCGGCAGGCGCACCCAGTATGCTGACTTCTGTCAAGGACGGCAAGATCGAGTGCCTTGACCACGTTTCCACTATCGCAGACGGTATCGCAGTAAAAGAGCCGGGTTCAAACACATTTGAGCTTTGCAGAAAGTATGTTGACGATATAGTAACTGTTACAGACGATGAGATTTCAACAGCTATACTTACTCTTATCGAAAAGCACAAGCTGATTGCAGAGGGTGCAGGTGCTGTTCCCGTAGCGGCAGTAATGTTCAATAAAGTACCCGTAAAGGGCAAGAAGGTAGTTTGCCTTGTATCAGGCGGTAACATCGACGTTACGATCCTTTCAAGAGTAATTAAGAGAGGTCTTATCAAGTCAGGCCGTACCTGCCAGCTCAACATTGCCCTTATCGATAAGCCCGGTCAGCTTAAGGGTGTATCACAGATCATCGCAGACCTCGGCGGCAACGTTATATCTGTTCACCACGAGCGTGCAAATGAGGGCGAGGACGTCAACGGTTGTTATCTGCGTGTTGAGCTTGAAACAAGAAATTATGAGCATATCGCTCAGATAAGAAAAGCACTTACCGATGCAGACTACAGCATCGAGAAATAAATAAAAGGAAGGTACAAAACAATGGAAAAGATTCATACAGACAAGGCACCTGCCGCAATAGGCCCTTACTCACAGGCAATAGTACACGCAGGTGTGCTTTACACATCGGGTCAGATTGCAATCAACCCTGCAACATCAGAGGTTGAAGCAAATGACATTGAAGGACAGACACATCAGATCTGCAAGAACTTAGGCGAGGTTTTAAAGCAGGCAGGAACAAGCTTTGAAAATGTAATCAAGACAACCTGCTTCTTAGCAGATATGGGTGACTTTGCAAAGTTCAACGAGGTTTACGGTCAGTATTTCACATCAAAGCCTGCACGTTCATGCGTTGCTGTTAAGGCACTCCCTAAGGGCGTACTTGCTGAGATTGAGGTAATCGCCAAGGTTTGATTCTGTATTAAATACACTTACCGCATCGGCTTTTGTCGGTGCGGTTTTTGTGTTTAAAACTTAAAACTTGACAGTTAATGCAAATGATGATATAACAACCTCAGCCTGAAATCGTCATAAGACGATTTCGCCGCACGATATGCGGCTTGCTACGCAATGGCTGAGAACGTTTTTGCATTAAATAGTTTTGCTACGCAAAACAGTGGCGGTACGCCGCTGTGCAGACTGTTGAAAAACTGATTTTTATTTACATTGCCATTCATTATAAAT
>CAVJKI010000255.1:0-2992 GCA_963649995.1 Sodaliphilus sp. | reverse complement strand
GAGCCATATTGTATTTCCGACAAACTTACGCAGTCCGTCAAAATCCTTTTCGCCGAACTTCTGCGCTACGGGTATTGCAAAGCCAGCACATACGCCCATGCAGAATCCGAGAACAAGGAAGTTCACCGAACCTGTCGAACCTACGCCTGCGAGTGCGTTTACACCGAGGAACTGTCCGACAACTATAGTGTCAACCATATTATAGAACTGCTGAAAGAGCAGACCTAACAGCATAGGGAGCATAAAACCGAGTATAAGCTTCATAGGTGAGCCTTTTGTAAGGTCTTTTACTGCTGACATATAAACATTTTCCTCCTTTTACCGACTCTGTGTTAATGGGAATTGCTTGTGTAGCGGCTGGCGGCAATGTGCCGCTCCATATTCCGCCTTTAATCATCTTTCTGATATTAGAATTGCTTGCATAACGGCGGGAATAAAAGATAGTGCGCTATAAACGTAATCAATCTGTCGAAAAATCTCTATCGTTATTTAAAATGGGGTTTGGGGTTTCGGCAAGGATGCCGATATAAAACGCCCAAAGGCTTTGCAAGGACGCAAAGCCCACAAAGCGTTCTTAAAGGGATAGAGAATTTGTGCTATCTTTATAGAAACCAACTTTTTCTACGGTATTAACGGCTTTTTCAATATCAGCCGATTGCTAAGCAATTATACTATATCCCCTCTCCGCTTTCAATCGGTAAAATGCACAACGTATTTAAAGTTATTACGGCGGTTTAGTCTAATCTGCAACGCTGTATTGCTATATTTCATATCGGGCTATTCTGTAGAGTAATAGCGGAAAAGAAAAAATAAATTTGCGAAAATTTCAGAAAAGCTATTGACAAACGACATTATGGCGGATATAATGAAAACAGAATACGACAAACCTATGAGTGAGAGTAGTAGCACCCGTCACTGTATGACAGAGAGTTGCCGGTCGGTGTAAAGGCAATGATACATACGCTTGTGAATGGACTCACGAGGGCAAACCGAGAGTATCAGCTTCATGATATTTTAGGGGTGACGGCTATCCCCGTTACGGATCGCACATATGATAGTATGTGTAGCGAGTGACCGTGTGTAACAGCACGGTAATTTGGGTGGTACCGCAGGTAATATCTCCTGTCCCAATCGGGACGGGAGTTTTTTGTTTTTATCCCCAAAAACTCAACCTACGTTGAAAACTATCATGATGGCATCATGGCATCAGGCAGGGCAGAGCCGACATAATGCGCTGCCGAATAAGATACAGACTGTCGGACGTGGTTTGTTCCACAAAGAATTAAACACTCCGCCGAAAATACTTTCGGGAAAGCTAAACGGCACGTTAAAGCATTACATTCATAGCGCACAACGTTTTATACCCTCGTTGTGCAGATTTTTTCATAACGGCAAAACATTACGTTCAAAGCACACGATGTTTTAACCCCGCCGTCATACAAACAACTCCCACAGCAGAAAGTAAAACAAAGGCGGAATTTGGAGCGGCACACTGCCGCCGGAACTTAGAGCGGCGCTTCGCCGCCGCATGGAAAGGAAAATTATTATGGCAAACAAGGAAATCCCGTACAAAATCTATCTTGAAGAAAATGAGCTTCCCCGTCAGTGGTACAACGTAAGAGCGGACATGAAGAACAAGCCCGCTCCGCTGTTAAACCCTGCAACTCATCAGCCCTGCACACTTGAAGAACTGAGCCACGTATTCTGCACAGAGCTTGCAAAGCAGGAGCTTGACGACACAACTCCGTACATCGACATTCCCGATGAGATAGTCGACTTCTACAAGATGTACAGACCCTCTCCCTTAGTAAGAGCATACTGCCTTGAAAAGGCGCTCGGCACACCTGCCAAGATCTACTACAAATTTGAGGGCAACAACACAAGCGGCTCACACAAGCTGAACAGTGCGATAGCTCAGGCTTATTACGCAAAGAAGCAGGGCTTAAAGGGCGTTACAACAGAAACAGGTGCCGGTCAGTGGGGTACTGCTCTTTCAATGGCTTGCGCATACCTCGGACTTGACTGCAAGGTATTCATGGTTAAGTGCTCATACGAGCAAAAGCCCTTCAGACGCGAGGTTATGAGAACCTACGGCGCAAACGTTACCCCCTCTCCCTCGATGGAAACAGAGGTAGGCAAGAAGATAAATGCAGAGTTCCCCGGCACGACAGGCTCGCTCGGCTGTGCGATTTCCGAAGCTGTTGAATGTGCAACAACGCACGAGGGCTACAGATATGTTCTCGGCTCGGTGCTGTCACAGGTACTTCTGCACCAGACGGTTATCGGTCTTGAAACAAAGACAGCCTGCGAAAAGTACGGCATAAAGCCCGATATGATTATCGGCTGTGCAGGCGGCGGATCTAACCTCGGCGGTCTTATCTCTCCCTTTATGGGCGAAAAACTCCGTGGCGAAGCCGACTATGAGTTCATCGCCGTTGAGCCTGCGTCCTGCCCCTCGCTTACAAGAGGCGTTTATGCTTACGACTTCTGCGACACAGGCGCAGTTTGCCCTCTTGCTAAGATGTACACGCTCGGCAGTACGTTCATCCCCTCCGCAAACCACGCAGGCGGTCTGCGCTACCACGGCATGAGCAGTGTTCTTTCACAGCTCTACCACGATGGATATATGACAGCACGCTCAGTTGAGCAGACAAGCGTATTCGCCGCCGCTGAACAGTTCGCAAGAATCGAGGGTATTCTCCCTGCTCCCGAGAGCAGCCACGCAATCAGAGTTGCTATCGACGAAGCTCTCAAGTGCAAGGAAACAGGCGAAGAAAAGACTATCCTCTTCGGTCTTACAGGCACAGGCTACTTTGATATGGTTGCATACCAGAAGTTCAACGACCACGAAATGGGCGACTACATTCCTACAGATGACGAGCTTAAAGTCAGCATGGATCGTATGCCTAAGGTTGACTGAGCATAAATATTATTGTCCTTGATAAAAATTGATATATGAAAACGCCGCCGGGAGTGATGACCCCGGCGGTTG
>CAVJKI010000254.1:0-2995 GCA_963649995.1 Sodaliphilus sp. | reverse complement strand
GTTTATGGCTGATTCAGGAGAGCCGCCGACAGTGGATAAGAGAGGGCAAGCAGTACAGCTTTGCCGAGCTTGAGGATATGGCACGAAAGGCTGAGCCGTTCAGATGCTTTATAGATGTGGACGCTCCCGAATTTACCCCGGCAGGAAACATTCCCGAAAGAATAAAGGAATACTGCAAGAAAACGGGACAGTATGTACCTCAGACAGACGGCGAGGTAATGCGCTGTATTTATGAAAGCCTTGCGATGAAATACCGCACAGCGGTCAGCGAGCTTGAGGACTGCACAGATAAGAAATTTTCAAAGCTCTATATGGTGGGCGGAGGAACAAAGGATAAATTCCTGTCCGAGCTTACCGCAGACGCACTCGGTATTGAGGTTTCAAGCGGACCTGTCGAGGCGACCTCTTACGGCAATATAGCAATTCAGCTGATGGCTGACGGAGAGATAGCGGATATAAAAACGGCGAGAAAGATAATCGCCGCTTCGGAAAAGCTGTATTCGTTCACTCCCGAAAACACAGCCGAATGGAACAAATATTACGAAATCTATCTTGAGAAGGTGAAATAATGCTTAAGAACATTCCTGCGATATTATCGCCAGAGCTGCTCAAAACCCTGTGTGAAATGGGACACAGCGACAGAATAATCATTGCCGACGGTAACTTCCCTGCCGAAAGCATGGGCAAAAATTGTAAGGTTATCCGTGCGGACGGTCACGGCGTACCCGAACTGCTTGACGCAATACTGACGCTCTTTCCTCTTGACACCTATGTTGACAAGCCTGTAAATCTCATGCAGGTAATGCCCGGCGATACAGCCAAAACTCCTATATGGGACGAATATAAAGCGATAGTCGCAAAGCATGATGAAAGAGGAAACGACGCTATCGGTCAGATAGAGCGTTTTGAATTTTACGAGCAGGCAAAGACAGCCTATGCGATAATCGCCACGGGCGAAAAAGGCCGTATACGCAAACATAATGCTACAGAAAGGCGTTGTATAAACGCAGATAAAACAAATATCGAAAGGATATAAATATGTACGAAGAAATAAAAGAACAGATGGTCGACATCTGCCATAAGCTCTGGCAGAAAGGCTGGGTTGCCGCAAACGACGGTAATGTAACGGTTAAAGTTGCCGAGGGCAAGTACCTTGCAACACAGACAGGCGTCAGCAAGGCATTCATCACTCCCGAAAAGATAGGTCTTATAGATGATGATTTCAATATTCTTGATGCCGCAGAGGGCTTCCGCCCCTCATCGGAGGTAAAGATGCACCTGAGATGCTATAAGGAACGCCCCGATGTAGGTGCTGTTGTACACGCTCACCCTCCCGTTTCGACAGGCTTTGCGTGCGCTCATCTTCCTATGGACGATTACTGCATGATAGAAACTGTTATTGCGGTAGGATCAATACCACTTACTCCCTACGGCACACCTTCGACATACGAAGTTCCCGATGCAATCGCTCCTTACTTAAAGGAACACGACTGTATGCTCCTTGAAAACCACGGTGCGCTGACAGTAGGCGCTGACCTTATCACAGCTTACTACAGAATGGAAACAATGGAATTACAGGCTCATATTTCGCTCGTTGCAAGACTGCTCGGCGGCGTAAAGGATATTACTCCCGACAATATCGAAAGACTTATCGGCATGAGAGAACAGTACGGAGTTACAGGCAAGCACCCCGGCTATAAGAAGTATCTTTAATGTGAGTTTTACATATATTTTCAGACAACGATGTAAAACTTTTGTGAAAAGTGTTGCATTTTCTATCCAAAGGTAGTATAATGAATACAGCAAAAGAAAATGTATTTTTCTATGCTTCAATTCTAAAGAACAGGATGGTACAGACCAATGGCTAATCGTTTTATACTTAACGAAACTTCATATTTCGGCGCAGGCGCAAGAGAAAACCTTGTTCCCGAGCTTACAGGCAGAGGACTTAAAAAGATAATGTTCGTTACCGATAAGGTACTGCTTGAATGCGGAGTAGCTACAAAGGTTACGGCAGAGCTTGACAAGGCAGGAATCGCCTATGAAATATACAGTGACATTAAGGCAAACCCCACAGTTGCAAACGTTCAGGCAGGCGTTGCAAAGTTCAAGGAGATGGGCGCTGATTCACTCGTTGCAGTAGGCGGCGGCTCTGTTATGGATACAGCTAAGGCTGTAGGCATTATCATAGCTAACCCCGATTTTGCAGACGTTGTTTCACTTGAGGGCGTTGCAGACACAAAGAACAAGAGCGTTCCGCTGATTGCTCTGCCTACTACATCAGGTACAGCCGCAGAGGTTACAATCAACTACGTTATCACAGATGAAGCAAATAAGAAGAAGATGGTTTGCGTAGATGCCAAGGATATTCCTATAGTTGCTATCGTAGACAGCGATCTTATGATGGGTATGCCCAAGGGTCTGTGCGCTTCAACAGGTATGGACGCACTGACACACGCTATTGAGGGTTATATCACAAAGGCTGCATGGGAGCTGTCCGACATGGTTGAACTCCGTGCTATCGAGCTTATCGCAGGCTCACTGTACGACAGTGTTCAGGGCGATCCTAAGGCAAGAGAAACAATGGCACTTGCTCAGTATATAGCAGGTATGGGCTTCTCAAACGTAGGTCTTGGTATCGTTCACTCAATGGCTCACCCTCTCGGTGCATTCTATGATACACCTCACGGCGTTGCAAACGCACTTCTGCTCCCCTACGTTATGGAATACAACGCAGAAAGTCCCGCAAAGCCTAAGTATAAGGCAATAGCAAAGGCTATGGGTGTACAGAGCACAGAGAATATGACTGATGAAGAAGGCGTAAAGGCTGCTGTTGAAGCTGTACGCAAGCTCTCACTGTCTATCGATATTCCTCAGAAGCTCCATGAGATCAACGTTAAGGAAGAAGACCTCAAGGCTCTGTCAGTAGCCGCATTCAACGATGTATGCACAGGCGGTAACCCCAGAGAAACAAATCCCGATGAGATCCTTGAAA
>CAVJKI010000253.1:0-3016 GCA_963649995.1 Sodaliphilus sp. | reverse complement strand
GAAGATAACGGGGCTGTCAAGCTGTTCTTCCGAAGCGTCAAGATCGAGAAGAAGCTCAAGCACTTCGTCTACAACTTCCTTATTTCTCGCATCGGGACGGTCTGTCTTATTTACGACAACGATTACCTTAAGACCTAAGTCAAGAGCTTTCTGAAGAACGAACCGTGTCTGGGGCATTGTACCCTCAAAGCTGTCTACTAGAAGTAAAACGCCGTTTACCATCTTTAATATACGTTCAACCTCGCCTGAGAAATCAGCGTGGCCGGGAGTGTCTACGATATTGATTTTTACGCCGTTATAGTGTGCGGCGGCATTTTTGGCAAGTATCGTGATACCACGCTCTCTTTCAAGAGCGTTGCTGTCCATTACTCTGTCTTCGACCTCCTGGTTGTCACGGAATACACCGCCTTGCTTAAGCATTTCATCGACAAGTGTTGTCTTACCGTGGTCAACGTGTGCTATTATCGCTATATTTCTTAAATCTTCTCTTTTCAACGTCAAGTCTCCTTCTTCGCATTAATTCTGTCTTTATCCTTATAATTATACTCATTTTTCACGTTTTTTACTAGATTATATTTAGATAATTTTGCACAAGCGTTAAAAGTTCGGATTGTTTATTTTACACAAAAAAATCAGGAGCCCCCGTAGGAGCTCCCTTTGCATCGGGATTATCAGCAGCCGCAACCTCCGCAGTTGTTGTTGCCACAGCCACAGTCGTTGTTACCGCAACCGCCGCAGTTACCGCAACAAGCAAATAAGAGAATGAGGATGATGATCCACCAGCAAGAGTTGTTTGAACAGAACATGATATGTTTCCTCCGTTGTTATATTTGAGCTAAGCCGTTTGAGCGTTGCTCATAGTATATAATATGCCGGTAATGAAAAAGTGTTACTGCACTTTTGTTGCATATTGCTGTGATTAATTTTCCGTTTTCTGCCTATAATTGTATATGAGAAAGGCGGTTATATTATGGAATTCAACGGATTTACCGATAAAGCAAACGATGCACTCACCTGTGCGCTCACCTGTGCTATGAGCATGGGACACACCTATGTCGGAAGCGAACACATACTCTACGGTCTTTGTGGCTGTAAGGGCGGTGTAGCATATATGATACTTGAGCGGAACGGAATAACCTGCGCCTCAATAATTTCACGGATCAACTCCCTTATCGGAAAGGGACTTCCCACAACTCTTTCCGTATCTGATTTTACACCGAGAAGCAAGAGAATACTTGAAAACTCGGTGCTTATTTCTAAAAGCTGCGGTAAGAGTGCGGCGGGAACAGAGCATATTTTGCGTGCCATAATGCGTGACAGCGAATGTTATGCGTCTGTATTTCTTCGTGAAATGGGTATTGACGGAGATGGTATTATTAATCAGGATGCAGATCCGCTGAAAAAAACGGCGCACAGCAATTGTCAGGGCGGTAAAAACGGAAAAGAATTATCCTCTGTGCTTGCTAAATACGGCAGGGATATGACTGCACTTGCATCTGCGGGGAAAATCGACCCGTGTCTTTGCCGTGATAAGGAAACAAACCGTGTTATTGAAATTCTTCTGCGGCGTTCCAAAAATAATCCGTGTCTGGTCGGTGAACCCGGTGTCGGCAAGACGGCGATCGCCGAGGGACTGGCGATCAGAATATCCGACGGAAATGTTCCCGAAGAACTTAAGACCAAACGTATGTATATGCTGGATATTACTTCAATGCTGGCAGGAGCAAAGTACAGGGGCGATTTTGAGGAGCGTTTGAAAAATGTATTTGATGAAATAAAAAATGACGGCAATATAATAGTTTTCATTGATGAGATACACAACATTGTCGGTGCGGGTGCGGCAGAGGGAGCAATAGACGCAGCGAATATACTAAAACCGATGCTTGCAAGGGGAGAAATAAGGCTTATAGGTGCTACCACCAATACCGAATATAAAAAGTATATTGAAAAAGACCCTGCGCTTGAAAGGCGCTTACAGCCTGTCAGTGTAAATGAGCCTACGGAAGAAGAAACGATAACCATACTGAACGGCTTGCGTGAACGCTATGAAAGCTATCATAAAGTAAGGATCACAGACGAAGCGATCGCCGCCGCGGTCAGACTGTCGATAAGATATATCAATGACAGATTTCTGCCAGACAAAGCTATAGACCTTATAGACGAAGGCTCAGCAAGGATCAAAGCGGGGTGCGATTACGGCAATAACAGCACTGAAAAACAGCTGGCAGAGCTTTCAAAAAAGAAAATCAAGGCTATAAACGACAAGGATTTCGCTTTGGCGCTTAAGATTCGTGAAAAGGAGAGGGAGCTGTCCGCAAAAAGCAACAGCGGAGGCTTTATTGCAACTCTTACCGCCGCCGATATAGCGTCTGTTGTTACTCTTTATACGGGTATTCCCGTCAGCATTGAAAGTAAGGAGAAGTCACAGAAGCTGTCATGTCTTGAAAAAACGCTGTCGGAAAGTGTTATAGGTCAGGATAAGGCGGTTGCGGCAATTGCAAATGCCGTAAGGCGGGGACGTTCGGGACTTTCTGACGAGCATCGTCCCGTTGGCTCGTTCATTTTCCTCGGTACTACGGGAGTAGGTAAGACAAAGTGCTGTAAGGAGCTTGCAAAGGCGCTTTTCGGTACTGAAAAGTCGCTTATACGCTTTGATATGTCGGAGTACAGCGAAAAGCACTCTGTTTCAAAGCTTATAGGTGCGCCTGCGGGATATGTCGGATATGAGGACGGCGGTAAGCTTACCGACAGAGTGCGGAAAGCGCCGTACAGCGTGATTTTATTCGATGAGATTGAAAAGGCGCACCCTGATATATTTGATATTTTATTGCAGGTGCTTGATGACGGACGGCTCACAGATTCGGGCGGAAGAACGGTCAACTTTACTAACACGGTAATCATTATGACAGGCAATATAGGAAGCTCGCTTATCGGAGGCGGAAAAAGCAAGCTCGGATTCGGAACACAGCAAAGGCAGGAGGAGGTTTTCGAGCTTATAAACGGCGAACTCAAGAAG
>CAVJKI010000252.1:0-3071 GCA_963649995.1 Sodaliphilus sp. | reverse complement strand
AGCTACAGCAGATACAAAGCGGCGTTATTATCGGAACAGGCGTTGAAACCGTTGTAAACGGCGACTATCTTGAGGTTACGAACGTTTACGAGGGTTCATCTGCGGAGGTCGAAGAAATAACAAAGGGTTGTATGATAACCGCCGTAGACGGAAAGAGTATTCTTGAAACGGGCGCTGAAAAGGCTCAGGAACAGCTTGACGGCGAAGAAGGCACAAAGCTGTCCGTGACCTACAGCACTCCCGACGGCAACGAGAAAACAGTAACTCTTGTAAGACAGAGCATTAAGCTGACGTCCGTTAAGGGTGCGCTTATTGACGGCTATGCCTATATAAAGATATATACGTTCAACGATACGACCGACGAGCAGTTCTTACAGCTTATTGATGAGTATGAGGCACAGTCCGTGCTTGGCTATATATTCGATCTGCGTGACGTATCCGACGGCATAGCAGACCCTGTCAAGGCAATGCTGAACCGTATCCTGCCTAAAGCCGCAGTCGCAAGTCAGATTGACGCAAACGGCAAGGATACAGCCTTTATCGAAACCGACGGAAATCAGACGCTCGACAAACCCATAGCTGTGCTGACAAACGGTAATACGGCTTGTCTTGCAGAGATATTTGCTATCGGTCTGCGTGACTTTTCCAAGGCTTCTATAGTAGGCTCGGTTACGGCAGGTAAATCACAGCTTCAGACAACCCAGAGCTTCAAGGACGGCAGTGCGGTTTCAATTTCCACCGCAACTATAATTCCCACCGAATCAGGTGACTTTGAAGGTACAGGAGTAAAGCCTGACTATGCGGTCGATATTACCGCTCAGCAGGCGGAGCAGATAAAATTTGCCGACAAGGCAAGCGATTCACAGCTTCAGAAAGCACTTGAAACAGTAGCAACAGAATAAGAAAAAACAGATAATCATGCGGTATATACCGCTTTTCAAAAATTTTAAATACGGAGGTCATTCATAATGGCAACACAGACAACTTTAACTTCAAAAGGTCTTAAGGATCTTGAAGAAAGACTTGAACACTTAAAATCAGTCACAAGAAAGGAAATAGCTGAAAAAATCAAGGCAGCTCTTTCATTCGGTGACTTATCCGAAAACTCAGAGTACGATGAAGCTAAAAACGAGCAGGGTATTGTTGAAGCGGAAATAGCTGAAATCGAAGCTACACTTAAAAACGCAAAGGTAGTCGATGAAGACGAGCTTTCAACAGAACACGTTAACATCGGTAACACTGTAGTTATCGAGGACGAGAGCGGAAAGATGATCAAGTTCTTCTTAGTAGGCTCAAAGGAAGTTGACATGAAAGCAATGAAGATCTCCGATGAATCACCCATCGGCAAGGCTTGCATAGGCAAGAAGCTCGGCGAGGAAGTAGAAGTTGAAGCTCCCGCAGGTATCAAAAAGTACAGAATTGTAGAAATAGACAAGTAAAACTGAGAGGAAAAGAAAAAGAGATGGAAAACAATAACGCAGAGCAGAACGTAGAGCTTTCTGAAGAAGAACTTTTAGCTCAGCTCGACGAACAGCACCGCATAAGAATCGAAAAGCTGAACGATTTAAAGGCAAACGGCAAGAATCCTTATGAAATCACTAAGTTTGATTTCACACACAAGGCTCAGCAGATAAGAAGTAACTTTGAGGAGCTGGAAGAAAAGGATGTAATGATAGCAGGCCGTATCACAAGCTGGCGTGATATGGGTAAGGCTAATTTTATTGATATTCGTGACGACAGCGGAAGAATGCAGGTCTATGTCCGCATTGACGATATAGGCGAGGATAACTTCAAGGAATTCAAGAAGTGGGATCTCGGCGACATTGTAGGTGTAGGCGGCTTTGTATTCAAGACAAGACGAGGCGAGATAAGCGTACACGCAAAGTCGATAAAGCTTCTTTCAAAGTCACTTCTTCCCCTGCCCGAAAAGTGGCACGGTCTTAAGGACAAGGAGGAGCGTTACAGAAAGCGTTATCTTGACCTTATCGCAAATCCCGAAATCAAGGATACTTTTGTAAAGCGTTCAATGATCCTGCGTGAGATACGTAGCTTCCTTGACAGCAAGGGTTATCTTGAGGTTGACACACCCGTACTGCACACACTTGAGATCGGTGCGGCGGCAAGACCTTTCGTAACACACCATAATGCTCTTGATATTGATATGTATCTGCGTATCGAAACAGAGCTTTACTTAAAGCGTCTTATTGTCGGCGGTTTCGACAGAGTGTATGAAGTAGGACGTATCTTCAGAAACGAGGGTATGGACGCAACTCACAACCCCGAATTTACATCAATAGAAATGTATCAGGCATACACAGACTACTACGGCATGATGGACTTAATAGAAGAAATGTACCGTACAGTAGCGATCAAGGTTTGCGGCACGGATACAGTTCCTTATCAGGGTAAGGAAATTGAGATCGGCAAGCCCTGGAAGCGTATGACCATGAAGGAAGCTGTAAAGGAATACACAGGTCTTGACTATGACAGCTGGACAAGCGATGCAGACGCAGTAGCACAGGCTAAGGCAAAGCACGCAGAGATAGCAGACACAGCAACAAAGGGCGAGGTCCTTATCGAGCTGTTTGAGGAATTTGTAGAGGACAAGCTGATTCAGCCTACTATCATCTATGATTATCCTGTTGAGAACTCACCTCTTGCAAAGAGAAAGCCCTCAGACCCCGCATTCACAGAGCGTTTTGAATACTTCATTAATGCGTGTGAATTCGGCAACGCATTCTCAGAGCTTAACGACCCCATCGACCAGCGTGAACGTTTCACAAAGCAGGTTATGGAAAAGAGAAAGCAGGGCGCAAACGCTCAGATAGACGAGGACTTCATCACAGCCCTCGAATACGGCTTACCTCCCACGGGCGGTCTTGGCATGGGACTTGACAGATTTGTAATGTTACTTACAGACAGCGCAAGCATAAGAGATGTACTGCTGTTCCCGACGATGAAGCCGCTGGACAAGTAAATCTCTATAACTGTCTGCACCTGAAGCTATCGGAGCTTGTCGGCGGGATTTACACCAATTCTTACGCCAATTTAAGCCGAACTTACGCCAAAAA
>CAVJKI010000251.1:1336-3115 GCA_963649995.1 Sodaliphilus sp. | reverse complement strand
ACAGACTTCAAAGCAAAGGGCAGAGGTGAGAGCTACAGCGTGATAATGGGCGGTATAAAGAGAGTACAGGGGATCATTACGGATATGATGTAGGTACGGAGGAACTGTCTCATCTTGAAATGATCGGCTCTATCGTATCACAGCTGACAACAGGAGAGGGAGCAAAGAGCTTCGACAGGTACGGGGTAGGCGCATATTACATGGATCACGCAAATGCCGTTTATCCCGCAAATGCGGGCGGTGTGCCGTTTACGGCGGCATATTTGCAGAGCAAAGCCGATCCGCTTGCCGATCTGCATGAGGATCTGGCGGCAGAACAAAAGGCCAGAGCGACCTATGACAACATCCTGAGGGTTTGTGACGATCCAGATGTAAGCAATGTAATTAAATTCCTGCGTGAACGTGAGATAGTACATTTCCAGAGATTCGGTGAAATATTGGACATTCTTCAGTCGCAAATAAAGTAATAATAAAAGATCGGGTATCAGATGATGCCCGATCAAATTATTTATTGTCTGATGTTCAGTTCGGCTCTTATTGCGTTTGTGAGCTTTTCGGCACAGAGCGTGTGCGTTGCGGGGCTGGGGTGAAAGTCGGCAACGATTCCGTTTTCCTCCTCGTTTTGCATATCAAGAGGGATAAACCGTATTCTTGTATCGCCTGTTTCGTCTGTATAATCTGTACAAGTCCTCGTGATGTTATCAATGAGATCGCCGCCCATTACGCCGTATGTACAGAATATGAAGGCGTTCGGATTGTGCGAGCGGATAAGCTTTAAAAATTTGACATACTCTTGTTCAAATTCCGCCTTTAATTCATCTGTTTTAGCATAGCTCATATCGTTTGTACCGAGATTGAGTACCACTATATTTGGTCTGTAATTATCAAAATTCCAGTCAAGACCCGCAACTTCAAGCGTATCGGCAAATTTGTTATATGAAAAACCGAGCTTTTCATAATACTGCGGTATTGTCTGTTCGGGCTTTCTTACATCGTTATCCGTGTAACCCGATATTATCCCGTAACCGCTTACAGATACCATACTGTAGTCCGCATTCAGCGCCCTGGCGGTCTTGTATGAATAAGCCTTGGTAACATCTTCTGTTGACGTTTTGAAGTGGTGTTCCTTATCGGGGTCGTCAACTCCGTATCCGCAAGTGATCGAGTCGCCGATGAATTCTATCTTAATATCCTTTGCTTCGACGGGTTCGATCTTTTCGCCGTCAGAAAGATTGATGGGCTTTATTCCGAATGTTGACATGGCACATTCGGAAAGCTTGATGATCTGAACGTCGATGCACTTTTCTGTATCGCTTTTGAACACTGTGTATGTTTTTTCTTTTTCGTTGAGCAATTCGTCAATTACCCGCTTACCGTCAACATAAACAGCAAAATGTACATAATTGTCTGAGTTGTCCGCCGTGGAGGCGTAGTCGCCGATGAAAGATAATTCAAGCTTTTTGCCCGTGAATCTGAATTCTGCGCCTGTACCCGAAAAAGCCGTCCATAATATGTTATCGTTAAGATAGGTCCTGCCTATCAGCTTTACTGAATCGGCATTAAGAACGACTGCCGTGCTTTTTGCGTCAGAAGAATTATGAGTGCCGGATAAATTTGACGATGTGATTTTCATATACCCTCCGTTTATTTTTTATACAGCCTTTAACATTCCGAAGCATACGGTTGTCCGGGTGCTGAAAGCCGCTCAATTGCAACAGAACAAGTATAGCACAAATCTGTTTTCAAAGCAAGGATTAATTAATGCATGATTGCTTTCAG
>CAVJKI010000251.1:0-1326 GCA_963649995.1 Sodaliphilus sp. | reverse complement strand
GTGTGATATTCCGTGTTTGTGCCAAAAACAAAGCCCTCGGAATCGTTCCGAGGGCTTTGAATGAATATCGATGATTATTCTGCTCTTAAGGTGAAGTGGCTTACCAGCTTCTGAAGTGTCTGTGCCTGAGCAGAGAGTTCTTCCGATGCTGCGGCACTTTCTTCTGCTGTAGCTGAGTTTGTCTGAACAACGTTTGAGATCTGTTCTACGCCGATGTTTACCTGCTTTACCATATCAGACTGCTCAATGCTTGCGCCTGCAATCTTGTTTACGATTTTGCTGACGCCGCCCGATCTTGATTCTACTTCGGCAACAGCCTGAGCTGTTTCGTTTGTGATGTTGTTTCCGTTTTCAACAGCGGCAACTGCACGCTCGATAAGTACTGTTGTATCGTGAGCGGCATCTGCCGATTTGCCTGCAAGGTTTCTTACTTCGTCTGCAACAACTGCAAAGCCCTTACCTGCCTCACCGACTCTTGCGGCTTCAACAGCGGCATTGAGAGCCAGTATATTTGTCTGGAATGCAATATCTTCGATGGTCTGAATTATCTTGCCTATTTCTGTAGAAGCGTCGTTTATTTCCTGCATAGCGGCAGTCAGGCTGTTCATCTTGTCATTTGCTGCACCTATGTATTCGGCTGTTTCGTCAACAAGCTGTCTGCCCTTCTGGCAATCCTCTGTAGTAGCTTCGATATGTGCGTTTATGTTGTGTATCGTAGCGGCAAGTTCTTCTACTGATGCCGCCTGCTCTGTAGCACCCTGTGCAAGTGACTGAGCGCCTGCGGATACCTGCTCTGAGCCGCTTGAAACCTGATCGCCAGCAATGCTTATCTGACTTAAGGTGTCATTTAGTCTGCGGTTAATGTCTCTTACGGATTCGATAAGTACCTTGTAATCGCCGCGATATGTATTATCTGCGTCTTTACTGTGTACATCAAAGTTGCCGTGAGCCATGTTGCTTAAGATATTGCCTATATCACTTATCATTGCCTTTTGCTCGCTTACAACCTTGGCAGTTGACTTTGCAAGTACCTTGACCTCATCGTTTGATTTTACCATAGGAATTTCGCTTGTGAGGTCGCCCTCAGAAAGCTTTTCAATACGCTCGGCGCAAAGTCTTATCGGCTTGCCTATCTTGCGGCTGATAATTCCTGCAATAATACCGCCTGCTGCGGATGCTACCGCACAGATTATTATGAGAATGATAAGTCCTCTGAAGCAGTGAACCATGTAGTCATCGCTGTGAACTGTAACTGCTATAGACCAACCGTCTGTATCCGAAATCGGGGCATAACCGATATATTTTGAAATACCGCCGGATGTGTAC
>CAVJKI010000250.1:0-3121 GCA_963649995.1 Sodaliphilus sp. | reverse complement strand
TTCTCATACTCTCTATCTCCTTAATGAAACTAAATTTAATTATAACATAATTTGACGTGCTGTCAAGCACGGCGGCGGTCACAACGCAGTTTTGTGCCACAAAACAAATTATGTTAAAACGTTCTCAGACGGGTGCGCAAGCACACACTGCATATCATGCGGTAAAATCGTCTTATGACGATTTTTAGTCTGAGGTTGTTATACCATAAAAAAGCACGCTTTTAAAGCGATTTTATAAAATTTTAGTCTGCTTATCAAAAATGTCAATATTGTCGTATAAATTCTGAGAATAAAACAAGACGAAAAGCCCGTAGAAGTGCTAAAATAAAAGAAACGGTGCAAAGCACCAAAAACGTTTTCTATTTTACAGAAAGGAAATATTTTATCATGAGTGAAAACAGACTTATAGGCGATTACCCCGTAATAGGCATACGTCCTACGATTGACGGCAGACGAGGTGTTCTCAAGGTAAGAGAATCTCTTGAAGAACAGACTATGAACATGGCAAGATCTGCCGCAAAGCTTTTTGAAGAAAACATAAGATATTCCAACGGCGAACCCGTAAAGGTAGTTATCGCCGATACTACTATAGGCAGAGTTGCGGAAGCCGCCGCCTGTGCAGACAAGTTTAAGAAGTGCGGTGTTGACATAACGCTTACCGTTACTCCCTGCTGGTGCTACGGCGCTGAAACAATGGACATGGATCCCATGACGATAAAGGGTGTATGGGGCTTCAACGGTACAGAGCGTCCCGGTGCGGTTTATCTTGCATCTGTACTCGCAACACACGCACAGAAAGGCTTACCTGCATTCGGTATCTACGGCCATGATGTATGCGAGGCAGACGACACCTCGATCCCTGAGGACGTTAAGGAAAAGCTCCTGCGCTTTGCAAGAGCGGCTGTTGCCTGTGCTACAATGAGAGGCAAGTCATACTTACAGATAGGCTCTATCACAATGGGTATCGGCGGCTCAATAATCGATCCTGCATTTATAGAAGAATACCTCGGTATGCGTGTTGAATCTGTTGACGAGGTTGAAATAATCCGCCGAATGACAGAGGGTATCTATGACGAGGCTGAATATCAGAAGGCTCTCAAGTGGACCCGTGAAAAGTGCAAGGAAGGCTTTGATAAAAACCCCGAAGAATTCAGACGTACCCGTGAACAGAAAGACGGGGACTGGGAATTTGTCGTTAAGATGATGTGCATCATAAAGGACCTCATGAACGGCAATAAAAATCTCCCTGCCGGTTGCGAAGAAGAAGCAGTAGGTCACAATGCGATCGCCGCAGGCTTCCAGGGTCAGCGTCAGTGGACAGACTTCTACCCCAACTGCGACTTCCCCGAAGCTATGCTCAACACTTCATTCGACTGGAACGGTGCAAGAGAGCCTTATGTTCTCGCTACAGAAAACGATGTACTGAACGGTCTCGGAATGTTATTCATGAAATTACTTACAAACCGTGCTCAGATATTTGCAGATGTTCGTACATACTGGAGCCCCGAAGCCGTAAAGAAAGCTACAGGCTATGAGCTTGAGGGCGTTGCAAAGCAGAGCGGCGGATTTATCCACCTTATAAACTCAGGTGCGGCTTGCCTTGATGCTTGCGGTAAGGCTACAGACGAAAACGGCAACGGCGTTATGAAGCCCTGGTACGATGTTACTGACAAGGATATTGACAACATACTTGACGCTACTACATGGAACTATGCCGATCTCGGCTATTTCAGAGGCGGCGGATATTCTTCAAGATTTGTAACAGAAGCAGAAATGCCCTGCACAATGATAAGACTTAACCTCGTTAAAGGTCTTGGTCCCGTATTACAGATAGCTGAGGGCTGGACTGTTCATCTTCCCGATGAAGTTACAGACAAGCTGTGGAAGCGTACCGACTACACATGGCCTTGCACATGGTTTGCTCCGAGAACAACGGGTGAGGGCGCATTCAAGACCGCTTACGATGTAATGAACAACTGGGGTGCAAACCACGGTGCTATAAGCTACGGTCACATAGGTGCAGACCTTATCACACTCTGCTCAATGCTGAGAATACCCGTTGCTATGCACAACGTACCCGAAAAGGATATATTCCGTCCTGCCGCATGGAACGCATTCGGCATGGATAAGGAAGGTCAGGACTTCAGAGCTTGCAGCGCTTACGGTCCTATGTACCGCAACATAAGATAAGGCGGCAGTATGAAAAACGTACTTGCCATTGACTTCGGTGCGTCAAGTGGGAGAGCCGTTATCGGCTCTTTTGACGGCACTGTAATAAAGCTCACCGAAATTCACCGCTTTTCAAATGATCCCGTAACGCTCGGCGGAACAATGTACTGGGATTTTCTCCGTCTGTTCCATGAGATAAAGCAGGCGCTGATAAAATCAAAGGAGTACGGCGAGATCGACAGTATCGCCATTGATACATGGGGCGTTGACTTCGGAATTATCGACAAGTCGGGCAGGCTGCTTGAAAACCCCGTACACTACCGTGACAGCAGAACGGCAGGCACTGCGGACTACAGCAAGCGTTTCATCGACCATAAAAAGCTGTATGAAAAGACAGGTATTCAGATAATGGAGATAAATACGGCGTTTCAGCTTTTGAGCATAATAAAAAATCACTCTGAACTGCTTGACAGAGCAGATAAGATACTTATGATGCCCGACCTGTTTGCTTATTATCTCGGAGCTGAGCCTGTTGCGGAAATGTCGATAGCGTCAACCACACAGCTGTTCAATGCCAAAAAGAAAAACTGGTCAGAGGAATGCTGTGAACGTCTTAAAATTAAGCATTCTCTACTGCCGAAAATCGTGAACAGCGGAACAGTAGTCGGCACACTGTCCGATGAGATCTGCAAGGAGCTTGATATAAAGCCTGCAAAGATAATCGCCGCCTGCGATCACGATACGCAGAGTGCAATGGTAGCAGTACCTGCAAGTGAAAAGGACTTTGCGTTCCTGTCGTGCGGTACATGGTCGCTTCTCGGAACAGAGCTTGACGCTCCCGTTATAAACGAAAAATCCGCAAAACTCAATGTTTCAAACGAAACGGGCTACGGCTCAAAAACTTCATTCCTTAAAAATATAATCGGATTGTGGCTCATTCAGGAGAGCCGCC
>CAVJKI010000249.1:0-3126 GCA_963649995.1 Sodaliphilus sp. | reverse complement strand
TACCTGCTCTGCTGTCGGGTGGATAGGGTTTGACACAACGATATTCAATATACAATTTCTTTGTTGGGAATAATTCATTCTGTTCTCCTATCAGGTATAACTCTCGTTATCGGTGACCCAATGACGGATTCTGAGCGGTATATCAAGTCCTGCGGCAAGCTCTTTACACTGTTCAATCTGTTCAGGCGAAATAACATCAACTACAGTGAACATTACTTCCGGAACAATAGTTTTTACCGTCCTTGCAAAATTCAGCATGGAATTGAATGACGGCAGACCGAACTTGGGGCGTGTGACCTCAAGATAGCTCTCAGGGTCGGGTGCGTTAAGGCTGATAGAAATACAGTCGATTATATATCTCATTTTATAGGAATCAAACGCAGGATTGATAAAATCGACAAGACCGTTTGTATTTATACGGATCTTCATATCGGTAGTCTGCTTTACATACTTTGCAACTTCAAGCAGGGTATCGGCACGCTCCATAGGTTCGCCGTATCCGCAGAATACAAGCTCATGAAGCCCCGTTTTTTCAAAATCGTCAAATGCCTTGATTATTTCTTCATAGCTCGGCTCATGCTCAAGCCACAGGCTGTCGTTATCGGCAACACTGTCACCGTTTTTTCTTATACAGAAAACACATGAACACGGACATCTGTTTGTTATATTAGCATACAGCTTACCTTCAAATTCGTAGAATATTGTCATATTACACCTCCGTGGATAAACTGATAATCTTTCCCATATTAGTATAACATAACATGAAAAATTAGTCAATAGCTAAATCGGCTTTTTTAAGCGGAAAATTAACCCTGATGAGAATTATTCTCACATTTTGTCGTATATTTCAGTTGCTTTTACCGACGTAAACGACAGCGGAAAATACACGTCTGATGTTCTGCTTTCTTTTATCTGAGCGAGAACTGTTCTGCACCTCGGACGCAAGCTTTCATCGGCATCTCCGAGCTTTTCAACATAAGGAGCGGCACTCTCGGACAAAGCTGAAAGGCTGTGGGTATCGATCTCCTCTATATTGCCGCTGAGATAGCTTTCGACATTGTACTGAGCTATTCTTGCATCGGGATCACTAAAGCACAGCACACCGAGCATTACTGTAAACGATATAAAAAGCGTTGCTACTGTTTTCATTTTCGGGAAAATTTCATGTAAAATAAGTACAAAGAATACTATACCAAGCAGTATCATAAACCACGATGTATAAAATCTCAGCCCGGTAAGCCCGTACTCAGCGATGTACATTATCATCTTTGACATTGCACTGCATATCAGAAGTATTGTCATCAGACTGAACACAGATGAATATATCCTGACAGTAACAGGCTTTTTGCCGCTTTCGTTTCTCTTTGCAAGCACGCCTGCAAGGAATATCACAAAAAGATCAAGCACTGCTACTCCGCACAGCTCAAAGAAGCCCTGACGGGCGTATTCGCTGTAGCTGTAGCCGTCGGGGAGAATACCGCCGAATGCGCTGAGATAGTACGGCATCTGGCAGGCAAAGAACAGAAGATAGATCACTATAAGAGGTGTGAGCGCCGAGCATATTGCAACGGCAGGGACAACTGCCGCTTTGCCTGTTTCACCTGTCATTCTGCGTTTTCTGCCCTTTGCACCGCTCATTATTCCGAACAGCATAAATGAAAACGGTATGCTGACAGCAAGAATTATAATATTGCCGAAAAAGTTATCAAAAAATCCGCCTGTAATACCGGATAACATTCTGCCGAAATTATCATCGGCATTTGAAAGAGCCACACCTGCTATCAGCGTTGCAGGCAATGAGCATATAAGTCCTAGCAGTATATAAAGTGCGGTTTTGCTTCTCTTGCCTTTTCCTGATTTTGTAAAAGGCGCTGCAACGCTTTTGGGTGCGGCAGTAAAATTAAGGAACGGTATGGCAAATACAGCCTCGCAGATCTCCCTTAAAAATCCGTCCGAAAATAACAGCTTTGTGGTTGTAAAGCTGTAGGCAAAGAAGCAAAGCAGTATTGCGGCATATACCCACGAAAGAAAACGTACAAGCCCTGTTGAAGAAAATACGGGAACAGCACAGAATATCATTACACAGCCGAAAATCGCCCACTGTACAGCGGTCGGCTTTTTGCCGATATAAACTATTGCCGTGACTGCAAGAGTTGCCACTATAACGTGATACCAACCCGACGCTATGACTTCTGCGAACGGGAATATTTCACCCTCGGCAAAGAACAGTTTCAGCGTTATAAAGCCGATTATAACGGTTATCAGGGCGAATATAAAATCACGGATACCGTATACCTTCTTAGCTTCGGGCGGACCTTGCATCTGCCCTTGATACTGTATGAACTGTCCGTCTGCTCTGCCGTATACATTTACCGGTTGAACATTGCCGTACTGTTCGGGACTGCCTGCATAGTTATTGTATTCACTCATTTTCTTCACCGCCTTTATAGCATAAAATATCACCGGGCTGACACTGTAGTACCTCGCATATCTTTTCAAGGGTTGAAAAGCGGATAGCCTTTGCCTTACCCGTTTTCAGCACCGAAAGATTGGCAGGAGTTATACCGATGGCGGCAGATAGCTCGTTAGATGAGATTTTTCGCTTTGCCATCATTACATCAAGATTTATTTCAATTGCCATTCTGAACCTCGCATAAATTATATAGTGAAATCATTTTCTTCTTTTATTTCGATTGCCTGCTCAAAGACGTTCTTTATAACACGGAGTATCAGTCCAAAGAACGCCGCCGCTATCACAACGAGCCATGCAAACGGTCTTAAAATGCTGAAATAGATAAATATCACGCTTACGGCAAAACAGCAATACGAGATAAGTCGCAATATCTTCACGTTACCCGATACGAACACCTTGCCGTGCCTGATATTTGACAGCAGGCGGTCGAGCGCTATTACTATTACAAGCGCTACCGCCGCCGCAAGATAAAGCGTAATTATCGTAGGCAGATAGACCGACATTCCAAACAGCGCAAATATGTGATTATCGTAGATACGGACAATAAAAGGTGCAAATATACAGCAGACGATTATAAGTACGAATACTGCCTTTACAAGTATTGAGGTTATCATTACGGAATAATTTTGTTTTTTCATAATACCGCCCTTTCC
>CAVJKI010000248.1:0-3132 GCA_963649995.1 Sodaliphilus sp. | reverse complement strand
TACCAGCATAGTAGCCGGGGTATGTACCGTAAACAACGGGTCACGCAGTTCCCATATCTTCACCGCGATCTGAGTAGGTGACGGCAGAATATACGCCGCATTTATGCACATTGCGATTATCTGCCATAATATAAGCAGTCCCATTCCCGTCAGCACGGCAGGAAGATGTTTTTTCATATATTATCTCCCCTCTCCGCCTTTTCGGTAAGGAATGCCGAAACAAGCTCGTTCTTAAGCTCGACCGATGACGGTGTATATAGATCCTCACGGCAACTTATATAGCTTACATCAATTACCTTTATCTGCTTTACAGGTCTGCCGCTGAGCAGGAATATCTTGTTTCCGACAAGCATAGCTTCTTCAACGTCATGAGTTACCATCATAACCGTTGCGTTAAGTCCTGTCACCTGTCCGATAAGCCAGTCCTGCATTGATATTCTCGTCAGCGAATCAAGTGCGGAGAACGGCTCGTCAAGGAGCATAAGCTCTCTGCCGTGCCACAGCTGTACAAGCGTTCTCGCAAACGATACCCGCTGACGCATACCGCCCGACAGCTCGGACGGACGTTTATTTTCACAGTCCGACAGCCCGACCTTTTCCAGTGCTTCTTTTGCCTGTGAGATACGCTCGGATTTTGACATAGGCAGTGCCTCAAGTGGTAATGTCACATTCTTGAGTATATTTCGCCACGGCATGAGCAGGTCTTTCTGCGGCATGAATGCCGCCGTGCCTGTTGCCTCTTTCGGCGTCCTGCCGCTTATCGTGATACTGCCCTTATAATCTGTTTCAAGACACGTCATAAGGCGGAATAGCGTGCTTTTTCCACAGCCCGATGCACCGATCACGGTAATGATGTCATTCTTTTCTACCGAGAACGACAGATCCTCAAGCAGAAGATAGTCGTCCTCCTTATAGCCGAAAGTGACATTATCAAACTCTACAAAGGGCATTTTATATATCCTTTTCAACTATCTTATAGTTGTGCATAAGAGGTCCGCTTCCATGGCCAAGATCGAGTTTTGCGGCAATTGCACCCGCAAGATATTCCTTTGCGTTTGTAACAGCCTGTACCTTGTCATTTGTCAGCGCAAGGTTGCAGGCTATGGCTGATGAGAATGTACAGCCTGTGCCGTGCGTATTCGGGTTATCAATGCGCTTGCCGTTTATCCAGTGGTTTTCACCGTTTACATAAAGCAGATCGTCCGCCGTGTCGTCAAGGTGTCCGCCCTTTATCACTATGCCGACTGTAGACGGGAGCTTTCCAGCAAGCACCTTTGCCGCCTGTTCCATTTCTTCTCTTGAAGTTATTTTCATGCCTGTAAGCACCTCTGCTTCGGCAAGGTTCGGTGTAATTATATCGGCAAGAGGAAGAAGCTTTGTCATAAGTGCGTCGGTTGCGTCCTCACTGATAAGACGGCTACCGCTTGTAGCTACCATTACAGGGTCTGCAACTATATTCTCTGCCTTGTATTCGTTCAGCTTTTCAGCTATCGCCTCTATTATCTCAACATCGCTCACCATGCCTATCTTGACAGCGTCAGGGCGAATGTCATTGAAAATACAATCTATCTGATTTTTGAGAAAATCCGCCGAGCTGTTCATAATGCCGTATACGCCCGTTGTATTCTGAGCAGTAAGTGCCGTAATTGCGCTCATTGCGTACATTCCGTTCATGGTTATTGTCTTTATGTCTGCCTGTATTCCTGCGCCGCCGCTACAGTCAGAGCCTGCTATTGTAAGTATCTTTTTCATATTAAATCCTTTCTTATTTAACCGAGCTTTCTGCTACTCTTTCAGCCTTTGCCTTAAGCTCATTTACCGCCGAGGGAATATCCTTTGCGGCAAATATAGCCGATACGACAGCCACGCCGTCAAGTCCAAGTCCCTCAAGCTGTGAAATATTATCCTTATTTATACCGCCGATCGCCACAACAGGTATTTTTACCGAGTGTGTAACATCAGCCAGCACCTTGTGGTCAATCGCTCCTGCGTCTGTCTTTGTCGATGTCACAAATGCCGCACCGCTTCCGAGGTAATCCGCACCGCTGTTTTCTGCCGCCAATGCCTCTTTTACATTGTGAGCCGAAACGCCGATTATTTTATCCGCACCGAGATATTCTCTTGCGGCTTTGATGTCAAGGTCGTCCTGACCTAAATGCACCCCGTCTGCGTCGATTTCCTTTGCAAGCTTTACATTATCGTTTATGATCAGCGGAACGTTATATTCCTTGCATATCGGCTTTATCTCAAGTGCGATCTTCTTAAAATGCTCATAGTCGGTGTGCTTTTCACGGAGCTGAAAAACCGTCACGCCACTGCTTACAGCCTGCTTTACCTGTGACAAAAATTCCTCGTCGCTGTCACTCCATGCCCTGTCGCTTACCGCATACAAAAGCATCTGCTTTGGTGTTATGTTCATATATAAACTCCTTTCGGGCAATAAAAAAACGCATACGGAACACCACCGTATGCGTATATCTCCTTACGTTGGCATTACCCAAATCAAGTTATCGGTCGGGAATTTCATTCCCCTCTCAGCCTGTCAAACAAGCTCCCGTTCGCTTTTTTCAGTTGTCGGATACATTATACAACAAAATATGTTCATTGTCAATGTCAAAATCTTCTATTTCGATTTTTCCTGCCAAACGCTTATTGTCTGTTTTACAGCAAACGCTGATATGATAATACTCATTATCAATTACGCCGCTGTAATTATAAAATACAGCCCCGCTTTCAAAAAGCGCTCTGCCGTTTGTTATATCAAAGCATTTCGTTTTTAAATTGCCTGCTATCCCCTCACCTGTCATTTTTACATAGCTTTCTTTCAACGTCCAAAGCCTTGAAAACACGCTATTACTGTCAGGCGAAGCAACGACATATTGAGCTTCGCTTTCGCCGTAGCAACGCTTCATAACTGCCTTGCCGGTATGCCGTATACTCTCGCAGTCAACCCCGACAGGAGCTTGCGCCAACACGCACACCGCAAGTCCGTCACAGTGCGAAATGCTGAAAAATAAAGAGTTATCTTTAAGATACGGCTTTCCGTTATGCGATTTTACTATATCGTCTTCAGAAAGCTCCCTACCGATATGCAAAAACGCTTTTTTCAGAAGCGACATACCGCAATTATGC
>CAVJKI010000247.1:0-3152 GCA_963649995.1 Sodaliphilus sp. | reverse complement strand
TTTTTTGAAATCTTCAAATATGTAAAAGGTATGGGTAGTGTAGAAATACTCATTATCTTTTCTATGTGACCTTTCAATTTTACCGTTGTGTCTGGATGTGTACGGCTTTATGAGTTTGTGCTTTATTTCACATTGTTCGAGGCGAGCCTCGAACAATGTGAAAGTCGGCTTTTCAAAGGAGTTGAGCTGTTTGGTGAACTTTGAGCCGTTATCGGTCTGAATGCACTCTACAGGGAACTTAAAAGCCTTGAGTGTATGTTCGAGCAACACAGCTGACGAGTATGTACTGTGTTCTTCAAAAGCTTTTAAATATCTGTATCTCGAATATTCATTGATAGATGTGTACTGATAGAATTTCTTCCCTTCAGCCTTTGCCTGTCCGACTATGCAAGCGTCCGGCACAAACTTCACATCTGGGGATTCGCTTCACCTCCTGTTGCTTTGTTTTTTTTTTTTTTTTTACTGTAACATAGGTTTGGCTTTTCTACCATTCTTTTTTGTCACACTTCTATCGTAATCTTACATAATTATAGAAGAATTTTTTATTATATACTTGAAAATCCGTCTGAAACGTGCTATACTGATAAAAATATACAAATCCTTTAAAAAGGTCAGAAAGGATGTCATCATGCAAATACACGAATCGGCAGAGGACTACCTCGAATCCGTACTTATATTAAAGAATCAGCTGGGCAACGTCAGGTCAATTGATATTGTCAATTATTTTGATTATTCCAAACCAAGTATCAGTGTAGCTATGAAAAATCTGCGTGTGAACGGTTATATCACCGTTGATTCAAAGGGCTATATCGAGCTTACCGAAAAGGGCAGTGAAATAGCAAACAAAATGTATGAGCGCCATACGCTTCTGACAAAGTGGCTCACTGCACTCGGCGTTGACGAAAAGATTGCGGTTGAGGACGCTTGCCGCATAGAACACGTTATCAGCAACGAGAGCTTCGATGCGATCAAGAAGCATATCCCCGTAAAATAAAATGTGCATCTGTAACGCCGCATATACGGCGTTATATTTATGCTTTTTTAAAGATGCCTGTTATGGGTATATGAACAAACCCGTTTGCATATCATAAAACAAACCGAAAATAAGGCGGTGATACTGTGATATGCCATTTTTGCGACATAAGATGTAAGGAAGTAATAAGTATAAAATCAGGCTGTCGGATAGGCTTCGTCGATGATGTGGAATTTGATTCCTGTACGGCAAAAATATGCCGTATCATCGTTTTCGGCAAAAGCCGTTGCTTCGGGCTTTTCGGCAGAGAAGAAGATATATTCATCAACTGGTCCGATATAGAGATAATCGGAGAGGATACAATACTTGTAGGCTGTGATTTTCCACATCAGCCAAAACGCAAAGGCGGATTGCTCAAAAATTTGTTTAAATAGCACAATAAAAATTTTCATTCCGAATATTGATTTGAATTCCGTATTGTGATATAATTAAAAGGCTATTGAGCTATTGAATAGCAAATCCACACGTTGTGTATAGCGCTCTGCGGTGCCTACGGGCTTGAGCGTATCAGCATAGCGGAGGAAAAACCAAAATCAAGGAGGACACTACCATGGCAGTAGTATCAATGAAACAGCTCTTAGAAGCAGGCGTTCACTTCGGTCACCAGACAAGAAGATGGAACCCCAAAATGGCACCCTACATTTTCACAGAGAGAAACGGTATCTATATTATCGATCTCCAGAAGACAGTAAAGAAGCTTGACGAAGCTTACAACTTCATTCACGAGGTTGCAGCTAACGGCGGAGAAGTACTGTTCGTAGGTACAAAGAAGCAGGCTGCTGATTCCATCAAGGAAGAAGCACTCAGAGCAAACGCTCACTATGTAAACGCAAGATGGCTCGGCGGTATGATGACAAACTTCAAGACCATCGAAAAGAGAATCAAGAGACTTGAACAGCTCCACACAATGGAGAATGACGGTACATTCGATCTTCTCCCCAAGAAGGAAGTTGTTAAGCTCAACCTCGAGATCGAAAAGCTTGAAAAGTTCCTCGGCGGTATCAAGAACATGAAGAAGCTCCCCAGCGCTCTGTTCGTTGTAGATCCCCGCAAGGAAAAGATTGCAGTATCAGAAGCTAAGAAGCTCGGTATCCCCGTAGTAGCTATCGTAGATACAAACTGCGATCCCGATGAGATCGACTATGTTATCCCCGGTAACGATGACGCTATCCGTGCAGTTAAGCTCATTGCAGGTGCTATGGCTGATGCTATCATCGAAGCAAGACAGGGTCAGGCTGATGTAACAGAAGAAGTTGCAGAGGCTGAGGCAGAAGCTACAGAAGAATAATTCAAAATACGAATATAAACATAAAGGAGAATTACAATGGCTATTTCAGCACAGGCAGTAAAGCAGTTAAAAGAACTCACAAACTGCGGTATGATGGACTGCAAGAGAGCACTTGAAGAAACAAACGGCGATGTAGATGCTGCTATCAAGAACCTCCGTGAAAAGGGTCTTGCAAAGGCTGCCAAGAAGTCAGGCAGAATCGCTGCAGAGGGTCTTGTTTATACAAAGAACGACGAAGCTAAGAAGGTCGGCGTTGTAGTTGAAATCAACGTTGAAACAGACTTCGCCGCAAAGACAGACAGATTCATTGAGTTCGTTGAACTTGTAGCAAACACAATCATTGAAAACGATGTTGCTGACGTTGACGCTCTTAAGGAAGTTGTTCCCGCAGGTCAGTCAGAAAAGATCGGTGACATTCTTACAGAGAGAATCGCTACAATCGGCGAAAACATTCAGATCCGTCGTTTCAAGAGAATGACAGGTGACCTGTTCGCTTACACACACAACGGCGGCGGCTCAATCATCGGTTCTATGATCAAGATCGAAGCTGACGATGTTAACGACGATGCAGTTAAGGCTTGCGCTAAGGATCTTCTTCTCCAGATCACAGCAAGCGCTCCTCAGTTCGTTTCACAGGCTGACGTTCCCGCTTCTGTTATCGAAGCTGAGAAGGAAGTACAGCTCAAGCTCGTTCAGAACGAAAATGAGCAGTCTGCTAAGCCCAAGCCCCAGAACGTTCTTGAGAAGATCGTTGACGGTAGAATGAGAAAGTTCGCAGAGGAAATCTGCTTACTCGATCAGCCTTACGTTAAGGATCCTAACCTCACAGTT
>CAVJKI010000246.1:0-3191 GCA_963649995.1 Sodaliphilus sp. | reverse complement strand
AAAATCAACCTGATAAAATTTATCGAGGCAAAGCTCGGTTCCGAGATTGATAAAACTAACTCATTGGACAAAATGAATATCTTGAAGTGGAAGGGGAGAGCAAAAAGATGTATAAAGAGTGCGAGTGGTTGCCTGAACTAATCAAAATACCGTATGAAATAGAGTCCGAAGAATCAAAGAATTATTTATATTCGTTTTATCTCAAAGATTTAAAGCAAAGCACAATTATATATCAAGGAAAAGAAGTTAAATTTAGAAAACAACCCGAATGTGAGGGCAAAGAAGAAGCTTTTTTCCATATTATAGCGGGATTGAATTATCCGAGAGATAGAATAGTTACAGAGCGTGCGCAACGGCTTCTTTGGGGCAAAGCAATCATAGAAAACACACCGTGTAAATGTGTATGTTGCAACGAAAAGGTTCAAGTATGGCAACAACCACAAACAAATCCTAAGCAGCGCCGTAGATATAAGCTATACATAGATAAAAGACGATATGTGGTCGTTTTAGAGGAACGTGCTGACTTTTGGCTATACATAACAAGCTTTTATGTAAATAACTCTCAGGAACGGCGCAAATTCCTGAAAGAATACCACGATTTCAGCCAAACGCAACAATTAAATAATCTGCGTAAAACAAAAAGTGCTTTACCTTGTTAGATAAAGCACTTTTAGAACCTCTTTCTACACTTGGCAGATGAGCTCATCGCATCACTATAAATGCGACCCCAACTAGCAGGTGGGAAATCTCTTTCCTTTAATTTTATTATAACCCAAAATATCAGAATGTCAATTTTTTTCGCTGTTTTGGAAAGAATAATTACTAACTGTAAAGGAGAAGTCATAATGACTTTCGGCGAAAAATTAAAGAAAAAGCGTATAGAACGCTGTCTTACACAAAACGACCTTGCGAATAAAATCCATGTGTCACCAAGCACAATAAGCTTGTATGAAAGCGACGAGCGAGAACCTACATTATCGACTTTGGTTGCCATTGCAAACACATTGCAGGTTTCATCGGACTATCTGCTCGGTCTTTCAGAGCTTCCTCAGGGGAACAGCGTAAGCGAGGACTATTTCAAGACGTTAATTGAAGAAATGAAAAAAATTATATCTCAAAAGAACCCGGATATAGAAAAACAAAAGCGGAAGCCCTAAAGACTTCCGCTCGATGCAAAGGAGTGCTAATTTTTTGGCTCGTTTTCTTTGCATTTAAGGTCTTCTATGTAGCTTTCAAGTGCTTTGAGGCTGACAACATCTAAAGTCTTGACAAGCTCACAGA
The DNA here is from genome assembly GCA_963649995.1 of Sodaliphilus sp. Lineage (GTDB taxonomy): Bacteria > Bacillota > Clostridia > Oscillospirales > Ruminococcaceae > Ruminiclostridium_E. Next base: position 1,910 of record CAVJKI010000246.1, on the reverse strand, counting down.
AGCGTTTTAACAACGCCTCTCGCTCCGAAAGGTCCATAATCACACCACCTTCAAGTCTAATATTAGCATAGAACTTGAAAAATAGGAGCATTTTGTTATTTTATATCGAAATGCGTTATATCGGAGTGATTAAATGTACAACGAGAAAACGGAAAAACATTTGTTCTGCGGTACGCTTGCCGCCGAACAGCAGAAAGTACAACATAAAATTTTGACTTCCGAATATACCTATTTTAGTCGGAGGAAAAAATGGAACAGTATTGCTTATATCTGCGAAAATCAAGATCAGACATCGAAGCTGAAAATCACGGAGAAGAGGAAACGCTCGCAAGGCACGAAAAAATCTTACTTGACCTTGCGAAAAAGAGAGAGTACAACGTCACTCAGATATACCGTGAAGTCGTTTCTGGCGAAACGATTGCCGCTCGCCCTGTCATGCAACAGTTGCTATCAGAAGTCGAGCACGGTATATGGAGTGGCGTTTTAGTCGTCGAAGTAGAACGTCTTGCCCGTGGTGACACGATAGATCAGGGCATTGTTGCGCAAACTTTTAAGTACAGCGACACGCAGATAATAACGCCAATGAAGACGTACAACCCGAACAACGAATTTGACGAAGAATACTTTGAGTTCGGCCTGTTTATGAGCCGGCGAGAATATAAAACTATCAACCGTCGTCTCCAGCGTGGCAGGCTCTCTTCTGTAAAAGAGGGAAAATGCGTATGCAGTATAGCGCCTTATGGGTATGATAAAGTCAAATTAAAGGGCGATAAAGGGTTTACGCTGGCACCAAACCCTATCGAAGCCGATGTAATAAAAATGATTTTTGAGCTATACACGAAAGGAGAACTGCAACCCGACGGCACATACAAAAGATTAGGTGTATCTTTGCTCGCCAGAAAGCTAAACAGTATGAAAATACCTGCAAGGAAGTCAGAATATTGGGTACCCGCAAGCATAAAAGATATGTTGCGTAACCCCGTGTATACTGGGAAAATACGTTGGAATTGGCGGTCACAGAATAAAAAAATGAAGAGCGGAAACATCGCTATCTCACGCCCACGCTCTGAAGATAGCGACTGCATAATTGTAAAAGGCTTGCACCCTGCACTGATTACAGAAGAAACGTTTAACTTAGCACAAGAATACCTCGCCAAAAATCCGCCTCGACCAACCAAAAAGAACTCTCCTACTAAAAATCCGCTCGCAGGTGTAGTAGTCTGTGCCTTCTGCGGCAGACGACTTGTGCGCAGACCTTACACATCATCAACGCCCCCCACGTTGATGTGTGCTGTTCCTCAGTGCCCAAATGTCTGCTCTTTTCTTTATCTCGTCGAAGAACGAATACTCAAAGCCCTTGAAGAATGGCTGAAAAACTATAAATTGCAATGGAACCTGTCGAATAAGTCGCCGGCAATATCTGAAACTGAAATATTAAGGCAGTCGCTAAAGGATATCAACTTGCAAATAACCAAACTTAACAAGCAAATGATAAAAGCTCACGAACTGCTTGAGCAGGATATATATACAACAGACGTATTTCTTGAACGCTCACGAGCGATTACCGAAAAGCAAAATCAATTGTCAAGTGATAAAGCAGAAATCGAAAAGCAGCTCGGCGTTGAATCAACTCGTGAAAAAAGCACAAAAGAAATAATTCCGAAAGTTGAAAAGCTACTTGATGTATATTACGACTTACCGACAGCGCAAGAAAAGAACGATATGCTTAAAGAAGTGCTTGAGAAAGTCGTTTACAAGAAAACGCAGAACACCCGCTGGAGCGGATCGCCTGATGATTTTGAGATAACTATATATCCGAAACTGCCTAAATCATAAAAATATGCGAATTTCCGGCTCTTCTTCGAATTTTGTGTAAACACACTTTAACGGTACAAGAATCAGAATTTATA
>CAVJKI010000245.1:0-3256 GCA_963649995.1 Sodaliphilus sp. | reverse complement strand
AAATGCACCTAAGTTTTAACTTGAAAGGAAAAAGCTATGGATAAGATAACTACCGAAAAGATAAAAAAATTCTTCAAGGGTAAGGGCTTTGCAGGAGCACTGTGTCTGAGCGTAGTAGCAATAGGAATTTCAACATATCTCGCTTATGACAGCACATTAAAGACCATATCCGACGAAGACCCGCAGAAGCCGGATTCATCAATATCCGCAGAGCAGGTTGACAATACGCAGAGCGGTATACCTAAAGATGAAACGACTAGCTCCGACAACAGCTCAGCCGCTCCTGCAAACAATTTTGTAAGAAGCACGGCAAAACGTGTAATGCCGATCGAAGGCGAGGTAATATGGGAGTACAGCAACGGCGAGCTTGTAAAGAGCGAAACACTCGGCGTATGGAAAACCCATGACGGTATGGACATCGCCGCATCTGAGGGAACGGGCGTAAAAGCCGCCTGCACGGGTAAGGTCAAGGAGATAAAGGACGATCCTCTGTGGGGAATATGCGTTGTGATAGATCACGGCGACGGCTACGAAACGCATTACTACGGACTTGACAAGGTGCTTGAGGTAAAGGAAGGCAGTGAGGTCGAGTCAGGGGACAAGATAGGCGTTACAGGCGCTATTGAATGTGAGTCAAAGCTTGCGCCTCTTCTGCACTTTGCGGTAAAGCAGAACGGCAAGTGGGTATCGCCTAAGGATTATGTGAACGGATAAAATTAATCGGGTACGGCAGCGTACCCGATTTTTTATGCCATAAGGCATTCATCATTCATTAATACAAAATAAAATCCGCCCCCGTTTTCACGGGGGCGAACTCATCAAGTCATTAATTTATAATATTAAGCCCTGAAGCTCATGCTGTTCTCAGATTACTGGAGTAACTGGAGAATAGCCTGAGGCTGCTGGTTAGCCTGAGCGAGCATAGCCTGAGATGCCTGCTGAAGAATGTTATTCTTAGTGTAGTTGATCATCTCTGTAGCCATATCTGTATCTCTGATCTGAGATTCAGCTGCTGTCAGGTTCTCGTTTGTTGTTGTCAGGTTGTTAACTGTGTACTCAAGTCTGTTCTGAAGTGCACCAAGACCGGCTCTCTGCATAGATACTGTCTTAACGGCAGCGTCTACCATGTCGATAGCCTTGTTTGCAGCGTCCTGAGTAGAAACGTCAGCATTAGCAACACCGATTGCAGAAGATGACATATCGTTTACAGAAAGTGTAACTCTCTGATCCTCAACGCCGTTAGCACCGATCTGGAATGTAAGACCCTTACCTGTGCCAGTGATCTTATCAGCACCAAGACCTGCGCCTGCTGTTGTTTTACCTATCTCGATTGCAGTTGCATCAGCTTCTGCAACAACCTTCTGAGCGTAGAAAGACTTGTCGCCATCAGGAGTCTTAGAGTCTGTTAATGTTACTGTATAATCAAGACCAGCCTGCTTTAAGAGGTTCTGAATGTCTTCTTCTGTGTACTCAACGCCTGTAGCAAGGTGAAGTGTGAATTCTCCATCCTTAATGCCTGTGCCTTCGTTGTTTGCTTTAGTTGTAGCAATCCATTCCTTACCTGCAGCAACATCAGTAGCTATCTTAATCTTACGAGTGTCTTCACCGTAGTTATTTGATGTGAACTTGATCGTATCTGCATAACCATCGTTCTGGTCAGTACCGTTAATGAGATAACCTACTAAATCAGTATCATCAGAAGCAGCTCTTACACCAGCAGAAGTTTTGAAAGATTCAGCGTCCTGGAATGTAAATACACCGCTCTTAAGCTTTAACTCAACATCTGCAGGAGTGCTTGTCTGAGCAGCAGCTGAATCTGCTTTAGCCATAGTTGCATTCTTAATCAAATCATTAATCTGTGACTGAGAATAGCTCTGTCCTGCCTTTAAGTTAATTGTTAAAGTTGTACCGGCTGCATCCCACTGAGCATTTTCGCCGCCTACACCTGAAGCAGCATCTGCGAGTGTAACAGTAACACCGTTTACGCTTGAAGTAAGTGTTGCACCTTCAAGAGAAAGGTTGTTCTCTAACTTCGCAGTTTGACCGTCAACAACCGTATTAGCAGAAATCAGAACGCCGTAACGAGCGCCAAAATCTGTTGTGCCTGTTGTTGTGCCACCGAGTGAACCGTCGAGGAGCTTCATGCCGTTGTACTCTGTAGAAGAAGCGATTCTGTCGATTTCGCTCTTGAGTGCATCAACTTCGAGCTGGATAGCTTCACGGTCTGTATCATCCTGGTATGTACCGTTAGCTGACTGAACTGCAAGCTCTCTCATTCTCTGGAGAATTGAGTGAGTTTCGTTTAAGCCGCCTTCAGCTGTCTGGATAAGAGAGATACCGTCGTTAGCATTCTTTGTAGCCTGTGAAAGACCACGGATCTGTGAACGCATCTTTTCAGATATAGCCAGACCTGCAGCGTTATCGCCTGCACGGTTGATCTGGTAACCTGAAGATAACTTTTCAGTTGCCTTCTTTGTACCTGAAACGTTGATGTTCATCTTGTTGTTAGCATTGATCGCATTTAAGTTATGCTGTACTACCATACCTGCCATTTTATTTTCCTCCTTGAATGTACTCCCGAAATCCTTTTCGGAAGTCTTTGCCCTTATAGGGACTTGTTTTGTTTTTTGTGACCGTGCCTTGCGCTGAGCTACGGTCGGTTGGCGTTTGTTTTGCAAAACACTGCGGAAGTTATTTCCGCCTCCGCATAGGGCTTTGTGCCCTTACATTTATTATATCGGCACTGATTTTTCTAAAGTTTAGCCTTTTTGAAAACTTTTTTATAAATTTTCTGATATTTTTTATATGGTGTTTGTGTAAATTTTACAACGAGGACTGTTTGAGGGGGGATACAGCAAAAACCGCCCTGCGGCGGCAGAGCGGTTTTGCTTGAATAATAGAGAGGTATATATGAAAACTTTCGTTGTACTTAGGCGGAGCGTGTCGTGGATAACTGTTGTTATCCTGCTGGCTCCTGTTATGTAAACCGCACTTATTAGTACGGCGTTTTTCGAGCCGAAACCTATCGGCTGACTTTTAGCCTTCGGATTCCTTTCCTCTGACTGTGACTATAGTATAACCGACTTTTATGAAGCGGATAATAACGGGGAATGAAAGAAATGTGAAAAATATTGAAATGAAAGTGTGAGGAGTGTGGGGAATGTTCTTCTAGGGTGAGCAAATATCACCGCAGAAAGGCAAATCTAAACGTACATTGCCGCTCGCCGGTAACGGAAGTCAAGCAAAGCACAAACAG
>CAVJKI010000244.1:0-3272 GCA_963649995.1 Sodaliphilus sp. | reverse complement strand
TTTTTTCTTCGATTTCCTGCTTTCACCCCCCTTGTCATTCACCCTCATTTATGCTATGATTACATAAAGATTTACCCGAAAGGAGAACGCTTTAATGAGCGATAAACTATATACTCCCTCAAATCCTAACGCACAGCAGGGTGTACGCAACGTACTTAAATATCTGTCCGACATTACATACGAAAAGATAATAACAGGACAGCATACGCAGACCATGGCACAGGAGGAGCTTCACCTTATAGAAATGGTAACAGGAAAACAGCCCGCACTTCTCGGCTTTGAGCTGTTGTCCTATTCACCGAATATCAACTACTCCGATACCGATGACGAATGTATGACTGAAGTTACAGAAAACTACGGTACTCTTAAAAGAGCGTGGGAGTGGGCAGGGAATAAAGGTCTTATAACAATGTGCTGGCATTGGTTTTCACCGCTTTACGGCAGGTCAAAATCGTTTTTCAGCGTGAATACCGATTTTGATGTAAGCAAGGCGGTAATTGACGGCACACCCGAAAATAAGGCTTTGCTTTCCGATATGGATACAATGGCAGGAATACTCCGTTCTTTCTGCGATAAGGGAGTACCGATTTTATGGCGACCTTTCCACGAGGGCGACGGTGACTGGTTCTGGTGGGGCGCAAAGGGAGCGGATACGGTAAAGAAGCTGTTCCGCCTGATGCATGACAGATACACGAATAAATTTCACCTTGATAATCTTATATGGGTGTGGAATTCGCAGATTCCCGAATGTTATCCGGGTGATGATGTTGTTGATATTATATCAAGGGATATGTACCCGCCTGAGCATGAGCATACCTCACAGAGCGATATGTATTATAACCTCTGCAACATAACAACTGCAAAGAAAATTACGATAATCGGTGAAACAGGCACTTTGCCCGATCCCGAAGCCGTAGTATCGGAAAAGGTCGGCTGGTCGTCATATATGACGTGGTCAAAGCCTTTCTGCCTTACCGAAAAGTTCAACACTCATGAACAGCTTAAAAAGGTATATAACAGCGAATATGCCGTAACTAAGGACAGACTGCCTGTTCTTTATTAAGGAGAGAATATGAAAACGCTTTTTAATAACGGCTGGAGCTTTGCAAAAACAAAAGCGGACGACAGCCTTGAAAACGACTGGAACGCAGATTATAAGCCCATTGACATTCCGCACGACTGGCTTATATACAACGCAAAAGACCTTTACGAAACCTCATTCGGACGCTATGTGAAGAAATACGATTTCGGCAAGGTAAGCGATAAGATCATACGCCTTTACTTTGAGGGTGTTTATATGGATTGCACCGTTTACGCAAACGGTGAGGTCGCAGGTGAAAACAAGTACGGCTACAGTACCTTTGAGGTCGATCTGACAGGTAAGCTCCACGATGGCGAAAACGAGATAAAGGTGCTTGTAAGACACCGCAGTCCCAACACACGCTGGTATTCGGGTGCAGGTATCTTCCGTGATGTTTACCTTATTGTTACCGAAAAAAGCTACCTTGCAACCGATGGAGTTTATTTCCACACAGATAAAACAGCAGACGGATTTGACGTAAAGCTGTCTGCCGAGGTTGTTAACCCTGACAGGTTAACAGCTGAGCTTACACTCTCAAAGGATAATAACGTCCTTTATTCCGAGAAAATACCCGCAGAGGAAATCACAAGGGCTGAGTTTTCTCTTGGTAATGTTCCGAAGGAGTATATCTGGGATATTGACGCTCCCAATCTGCTTACCCTGTCCGTAAATCTTAAAAAAGACGGAAGGATAATCGACAGCAGTATACAAAGGGTCGGACTTCGTGAGATAGAATACAAGGCTGACAGCGGCTTTTATCTTAACGGCAGACATGTTAAGCTTAACGGAGTATGCCTGCATCATGATTTAGGTTGCCTCGGTGCGGCTTTCAATAAGTCTGCGGCAAAAAGACAGCTTCAGAGTATGCTTGATATGGGCGTAAATTCTGTCCGCACATCACATAATCCGCCCGTAAAGGCTTTTATGGAGCTTTGCGACGAAATGGGTATGCTTGTTGACAGCGAAGCCTTTGATATGTGGGAGCGCCCTAAGACCGAGTTCGATTATGCCAGATTCTTTGACGACTGGTACGAAAAGGACGTAGCCTCATGGATACGCCGTGACAGAAATCACCCCAGCGTTATTATGTGGAGCGTCGGAAATGAAATATACGATACTCATGTTTCGCCTCGCGGCTGTGAGGTGTCGCGAATGTTACACACGGCAGTCAGAAAGAATGATCCGCTTTGCAATGCGCCCACAACGATCGGCTCTAATTATATGCCGTGGGAGGGTGCGCAGAATTGTGCGAAAGAGGTTGACCTTGTCGGTTACAATTATCTTGAAAGATTGTATGAACAGCATCATAAGGAACACCCCGACTGGAAGATATACGGCAGTGAAACGACTGCGGGCGTAAAGAGCAGAGGAGTATATCATTTTCCGCTTGAAACCGTATTCTTAACCCACCCGGATATGCAATGTTCTTCACTCGGAAACTGCCGTGCAGGAGCATCCGCAGACACCGCTCAGAAGATAATAGCCTATAACCGTGATATTGATATATGTGCGGGAATGTATATCTGGACGGGCAGTGACTATATCGGAGAGCCGTCCCCCTATTCAACAAAGAACTCATACTACGGAAGCATAGATACTGCGGGACTGCGTAAGGACAGCTTTTACCTATATCAGTCAGCATGGACGGATAAACCCGTCCTGCACCTCATGCCTTACTGGGATTTCAATGACGGTCAGCTCATAGACGTAGTAGCTTATACGAATATAGGCGATGTAGAGCTGTTTGTGAACGGCAGAAGCTGTGGTGTAAAGCACCCTGAGGAATATACCGTAAGCTGGCAGATACCTTATGAAGTGGGAGAGATAAGGGTCAAGGCTACAGCCGCAGACGGCAGAGTATACGAAGCTGTAAAGCATTCGTTCGGTGACAGCTCAAGGATCGTGCTTTCGGCATACAAGGATACCGTAAACGCCGACGGAGAGGACTTGGCTTTCATCACAGTATCAATGGTGGACAAGGACGGAAATCCTGTCGAGAACGCAAGAGACAGAATATTCCTTACAGTAGACGGCGGCAGACTTGTCGGCTTCGACAACGGCGACAGTACTGATTACGATAACTACAAATCAGCTGACAGAAGACTGTTTTCGGGTAAAGCGGTAGCATACGTTTCCTCCGATACATCTGATGGTGATATTATTGTCACCGCCAAAGGTGCAGGTCTTGAAC
>CAVJKI010000243.1:0-3312 GCA_963649995.1 Sodaliphilus sp. | reverse complement strand
TTTTATTTTATTTTTCTGTTTGGCTCTTGGTTTCCCCAACATTTATTATAGAGCCATAACAAAACGGGGAGCATTTCACTTAGAAACGCTCCCCGTTTTTCTTATTCATTTACTTCAAATTTGTACCCTACGCCCCATATAAGCCTTATGCTCCACTTTGCCGATAAGCCGTCAAGCTTCGATTTCAGCAGGCTTACCGCTTCCTCGACCAATGCGTCGCTTCCCTTTGCGTCAGGACCGAATACCTCGTAAGCCAGCTGTTCCTTGCTGAATACACGGTTAGGATTTGCTATAAATGAGCGCAGTATCTCAAGCTCGTTAAGTCCGAGTGAATACTCGGTATCGCCGACCTTAACGCAGTTATGCTCATTGTCAATCGACAGCGTATCATATTCTCCGCGGTTCTTGCCGTCATACTTTGCGAATATCTTCGCCAGCTGTGCAATATCAAGCGGCAGTGAAAGCGTATACTCTCCCCCGTCGTTTTTAAGCGTATATATATCCGACATAAGCGATGTGTGGCGACATTCCTGCTCAGCGTCAAGATAACAGCCGCCGAGTATTATAATATCGGGGTGAAGTATACAACATTCACGCACAACGTGTTGCGTGTCCTCGCTTATATCGCATACAGTCCTTACAGTGAAACCCTCTTTTGCGGCATAATTCGCAATAAAATCGGAAATATGCTCATTGTCACAGGCTATGAATATTTTCTTTGACATTTTCGTGCCTCCGTAAAGTACACAATATTAAATATTAAGGCTGAAACCCTTACCGCCCTGCTATCTCTATATATTATACATTCCCGTTTTCCTTTTTTCAACACCTTTTTTAAAATTCTTGCCGTTTTTGTGAGTAAATTTGCATAAATTGTTAACAATTCAGATAACGACTTTTATATCAAACTAACAAAAATGTTTCATTTCACATTTTACCCCTTGATTTTTATGCGTAAAGTGATTACAATAATAATCAGCGGTTAGCACTCAAACGCAAAGAGATAAAAAAGTGGCAGCAAATATAACAAGGAGGTCATTCAAAATGACGATCAAACCGTTATCGGACAGAGTAGTTATTAAAATGCTCGAAGCAGAAGAAACAACAAAGGGTGGCATAATTCTTACAAGCGCCGCACAGGAAAAGCCTCAGGTAGCCGAAGTTGTAGCAGTAGGACCGGGCAAGACCGTTGACGGAAAGCTTGTTCCCGTTCAGCTCAAGGTAGGCGACAAGGTACTGATGAGCAAGTACTCAGGTACAGAAGTCAAGGTTGACGGCGAAGAATACACAATACTGCGTGAGGAAGATATCCTCGCAGTTGTAGAATAATTGAAAGTGAGGAACATTCACAATGGCTAAACAGATTATATACGGTGAAGAAGCCCGCAAGGCTTTACAGGCAGGTATTGACCAGCTGGCAAACACAGTAAAAATTACACTCGGTCCTAAGGGCAGAAACGTAGTTCTCGACAAGAAGTTCGGTGCTCCGCTGATCACAAACGACGGCGTTACGATCGCTAAGGAGATCGAGCTTGATGATCCTTTTGAGAACATGGGCGCACAGCTCGTAAAGGAAGTTTCAACAAAGACAAACGATGCCGCAGGTGACGGTACAACAACAGCTACACTGCTTGCTCAGGCTCTTATCAGAGAGGGTATGAAGAACATCGCCGCAGGCGCTAACCCCATGGACGTTAAGCGCGGTATTGCAAAGGCAGTTGACACAGCAGTAGCTGAGATAAAGAAGAACTCAAAGGCTATCGAAAACAGCGAGGGTATCGCCCGTGTAGCTACAGTTTCATCGGGTGACGAAACTGTCGGCAAGCTGATTGCAGAAGCTATGGAAAAGGTTACAACAGACGGTGTTGTTACTCTTGAAGAAGGCAAGACAGCAGAAACCTACAGCGAGGTCGTTGAAGGTATGCAGTTCGATAGAGGCTACATTTCACCTTACTTCGCTACAGATACAGATAAGATGACAGCTAACCTTGATGACGCTTATATCCTTATCACAGACAAGAAGATAAGCAACATTCAGGACGTTCTCCCCTTACTTGAACAGGTCGTACAGGCAGGCAAGAAGCTCCTTATCATTGCTGAGGACATCGAGGGCGAGGCTCTTACAACACTTATCCTCAACAAGCTGCGTGGTACATTCGTATGCGTAGGTGTAAAGGCTCCCGGCTTCGGCGACAGACGTAAGGAAATGTTACAGGATATTGCGATCCTTACAGGCGGTACTGTAATCACTTCCGAACTCGGTCTTGAGCTTAAGGATACAACAATTGATCAGCTCGGCCGTGCTAAGAGCGTAACAGTTTCTAAGGAAAACACAACGATCGTAAACGGCGCAGGCGCAACAGAACAGATCCAGGCAAGAATTGCTCAGATCAGAGCAGCTATCGAAAATACAACAAGCGAATTTGACAAGGAAAAGCTCCAGGAAAGACTTGCAAAGCTCGCAGGCGGTGTTGCGGTTATCAAGGTCGGTGCCGCTACAGAAATCGAAATGAAGGAAAAGAAGCTCCGTATCGAAGATGCTCTTGCAGCTGCTAAGGCAGGCGCAGAGGAAGGTATCGTAGCAGGCGGCGGTACAGCGCTTATCAATGCTATGCCCGCTGTTGAAGCTCTTATCGCTACTCTTGAGGGCGACGAAAAGACAGGTGCTAAGATAGTTCTCCGTGCTCTTGAGGAGCCTGTTCGTCAGATCGCAGTAAATGCAGGTCTTGAAGGCTCTGTAATCATCGACACTATCCGCCGTGAAGGCAAGGTTGGCTACGGCTTTGATGCACAGAACGAGGTATACGGCGACATGATCGCCGCAGGTATCGTTGACCCTGCTAAGGTAACACGTTCAGCATTACAGAACGCCGCATCTGTTGCATCTATGGTTCTTACAACAGAGAGCCTTGTTGCTGACAAGAAGGAAGAAAATCCTGCACCCGCAATGCCCGCAGGCGGCATGGGCGGTATGGGCGGAATGTATTAATTCCGAACACAACAGAATAAATTCAGCCCGGTACGGAAAAAATCCGTATCGGGCTTTCTGTATGCTTATATAATCGTTATAAGAGCTATTTATTTGCCGCCTTTACCGAATGCCTTGCTCCAGTCAACGTTACGGGCGATTTTGTAACCGCTGTCGGTTTTAGTAAGGTCGGCGGAGAAAACCATATAACAGCTTGTACCGGGTGTCTGAGAATTAAGCACCATATAAGCCAATTTTACGTTATCACCGTCTTTATAGGCTTTGGCACAATCATAAAGGCATTCACGCTGTGATAAACTTTCTAAAGTCGGACCGTGCAATCC
>CAVJKI010000242.1:0-3313 GCA_963649995.1 Sodaliphilus sp. | reverse complement strand
GTATCCTCGTTTACAACGGAATTTTCATCAATGCTCTGCTTGATTACCTGATCTTTTTCGTATTCGTTGCTTGAGCCTGAAACTTCCTTTAACTTAAGCTTCTTATCCTCAGCCTCTTTACGAGCTTCCTCAATAGTCATGCCGACGAATTTAGGAACGTTAACTGCCTTAACAAGCTTGCCGTTACTTACATATATTTTTACAAGTGTACCCTGAGATACTTCAGAATGTGCGGCAGGCTCTGTCTTTATTACAATATCCTTAGCCACTTCATCATCGTTTACATATACGAGCTTCGGCTTAAGCCCTTTCTTTTCGAGCTTTATCTGAGCGTCCTGTGCAGTGAGATTTGAATAGTCGTCAATTTCAACCTTTTGAGGACCGTTACTGAGAACAATACTTACTATCGTACTTTTCTTTATAGTTCTTCCAGCAGGAGTTTTCTGATCCATAACCTCGTTTTCTTTATATTCTGTTGAATACTGTCTGTCAATATCAAGGTTAAGCTCAGGATACTTCTCCTTTACATCGTCAAGCGTCATACCGATTATATTCGGCATTGTCATCTCGTCCGATGATCCGCTTGTATTATCCGCATAGTTGCTGACAATTGAGAAGATAAGCCATGCCGCCATTATAACGAATACAGAAGCAACGGCAAAGAGTATCGGTAAGAGCGGCGAACGTCTTTCCTCTACTTCTTCCTCCTCATCGTCATCATCATAAAGGTCGCTGTCTTCATCTTCTTCCGTTTCGAGGAGTTCCTCTCCGTCTGCTGTCTGTTCGGGAGCATTGGGATCGGACACCTTATCGAAATACTTTGTCGAGCCGTCGGTTGAGAAATATTTATATTCAAAAACGATGCTGGGGTCTTTTTTGAATTCTTCAATATCGTTTATCATCTCACCGGCAGTCTGATAACGCATTGAGGGTTCTTTCTGCATTGCCTTGAGAGTAATTTCCTCAAGTCCTTCGGGGATAGAGGAATTTATCTCACGCAGAGGCTTTGGGGGCGTCTGCATATGCTGCAAAGCAATGGCAACAGGAGTTTCGCCGTCAAAGGGCTTCTGACCTGTAAGCATTTCATAAAGCATTACGCCGACAGAATAAATATCGCTCTTTTCATCGGTCATTTCGCCTCTTGCCTGTTCGGGACTGATATAATGAACAGAGCCGATTGCCTTTTCGGAAAGGGTCTTATCGGTTTCACGGTTGAAGCGTGCTATGCCGAAATCCATGACCTTTATAGTACCGTCGGGAAGCATCATTACATTCTGCGACTTTATGTCACGATGAACAATACCTCTGTCATGTGCGTGCTGTAAAGCTCTCAATATCTGAATGGTGAAGTACACTGCATCCTTCCATTTAAGAACGCCCTGCAGCTTGATATACTCAGCCAGAGAAATGCCGTCTATGTATTCCATTACAATAAACTGTATCTGCTCGTTAAAGCCGACATCGTATATTTTTACTATGTTCGGATGTGACAGCAGAGCTATTGCTTTGGACTCGTTGCGGAATCTGCGCAGGAAATCTTCACTGCCTGCAAACTCGTTCTTCAAGATCTTTACGGCAACTATTCTGTCCTCGGTAATGTCCTTTGCCTTATAGATGTCAGCCATTCCGCCGGTACCTATAAGCTCCAGCAGTTCGTAACGACCGTCAAGGCGTCTGCCTATCATGTTGTCCATATTGTTATCCATAAAATCCACCGTTTCTCCGTACTTTGTTAAAATTTCCGACCCATACGGTAAGTCGAAATTATATTGAAACCACAGCGACAGTCACATTGTCACGACCGCCGTGTTTATTGACATAATCAACAAGCTGTTCACAGCATTTTGATACAGGCGATGCCGCAATAACATCGGCAATCTCCGTATCTTCCGCATATGAGCTCAATCCGTCCGAGCAGAAAAGCAGCATATCGTCTTTCTTTACGTCAAGCTCAAAATAATCGGGGGTAATGAACGTCTGTGCGCCGACAGCCTTGGTTATCCTGTTTCTGTCGGGATGCGTTTTACTTTCCTCGTATGTTATGATACCCTTTTCAATAAGCTTCCTTATATAAGTGTGATCCTTTGTGACCTGCTGCATATTGTCGTCAAAAAAGAAATAACATCTGCTGTCCCCTACATTTATAAGATAGGCTCTCTCATTAAAGATTATACCTGCTACACAAGTCGTACCCATTCCTGATTTTTCGGAATCTGCATTTGCCATATCGTAAACCACGCTGTTTGCGGCGGTTACCGATGTTATAAGCAGATTTCTTATCTGATTTCTTGTAATATCATGTCGGAAACCCTTAACCAATCTGTCCTTTATAAAGTCTACCGTGGTTTTGCTTGCACAGCCGCCTGCATTTTGTCCGCCCATTCCGTCGCACAAAATAACAGCTACAGCGTCGTTTTCAAGCTCACCTATCCAGTAGCAATCCTGATTTTCTTCACGGCAATTACCGATGTCGGTCTTTGCGTAAGCTTTCATATATAATCGGTTCTCCCTTGATTTCTTACTTATTATCCCGTCTGAGCTGTCCGCAGGCGGCGCTTATATCTGCACCGAGCGTTCTTCTGACAGTTGCGTTAAGACCGCCGTCTATAAGCATTTGCTTGAACTTTTCTACAGACACACTGCGTTTGAATACGCCCTCTTTAATCTCGTTCACGGGAATGAGATTAACATGGCAATTCTGCCCTTTAAGCAATTTTAAAAGCGCATCGGCTGATTGCCTTGTATCATTCACGCCGTCAATCAGCGCAAACTCATAGCTTATCCGTCTTCCTGTCGTATTGAAATAATACTTGCAGGCCTCCATAAGCTCCTCTATAGAAAATCTGTTATTAACGGGCATTATTGAACTTCTCAGTTCGTTTGTAGGCGCATGGAGCGAAACAGAAAGCGTAATTCCGAGCTTCATGTCAGCAAGCTCATATATCCTGTTTACAAGACCGCAGGTAGAAACCGAAACATGGCGTAAGCTCATGTCGTCCTTAGCTGATAACAGCTTTAAAAATTTCACTACATTGTCAAAGTTGTCAAGCGGCTCGCCAATTCCCATAAGCACTACATGATTTATCTTCCGTCCGCTGTCTTTCTCGCTTTCGTATATCTGTAAGAGCATTTCGCTCGGCAACAGATTTCTTACAAAGCCGGCCTTTGTCGACGCACAGAATTTACACTGCATTTTGCAACCGACCTGTGTCGAAATGCAGATGCTGTTTCCGTGCTTGTATTCCATAAGCACTGTTTCGACTTTTTCTCCGTCGGACAAACCATAAAGATATTTTACCGTATTATCTAGGTT
>CAVJKI010000241.1:0-3349 GCA_963649995.1 Sodaliphilus sp. | reverse complement strand
ACAGCTTTTCGGTATGGGTGCCGTAAAGGTAAGCGAGAAGATAGACATGGTAGTCGAGCTTGAGCTGTGGAATCCCGAAAAGGTATATGACAGAATGGGCGTTGACAACCATTATGTTTCTATCCTCGGCGTTAAAGTCCCCTCGCTTACAATCCCCGTAAAGCCCGGACGTAACCTTGCCGTTATCCTCGAAGTTGCGGCAATGAACAACAGACAGAAAAAGATGGGCTACAATGCCGCACAGGAGCTGCTCGACAACCTCGGACTTGATATGGAGAGCAGTGACACCGTGACAAGCATGGGCTGATAAAGATAAAAAGATAAATAAAAAGTGTAAGAACAGACAAAAGAAAGGATATGACCTTAAATGAAATTCGTTGCTGATATGCACACTCATACGTTGGCATCGGATCACGCATACTCAACAATCAGCGAGAACGCCGCCGCTGCCGCAAAAGCGGGACTTAGCTATCTCGGCATGACCGACCATTGCATAAACATGGAGGATTCTCCTCATATATGGCACTTCTGCAATATGAGTGTTATCCCTCATTTCCTATCGGGAGTGCGTATTGTAAAGGGAGTTGAAGCAAACCTCATCGGCTATAACGGCGAGCTTGACATAGACGATAACATCTATTACAACGTGGAGTGGATAAATGCGTCAATGCACAATCCCTGCATAATACCCGGCACTGCCGAACAGCACACAAACGCATATATAAAGGTTATGGAAAACCCGAAAGTATGTGTACTCGGACATACCGAAACAGCCGATTATCCGTATGATTACGATGCGGTGACAAAGGCGTGCAGGGAAAAGAACGTTGCAATGGAGTTCAACGTAAGCCGTTTCAGAAGTCAGATCTCAATACAGCGCCTGCATGACATTATACTGCCGACCTGTGTAAAAAACGGCTGTTATGTCATCGTTGACTCCGATGCGCATTTCTGTGATAAGATCGGTGCATTCAAAAAGGCGGAGGCTCTTTTGAATGATATTGATTTTCCCGAAGAACTCGTTGTCAATGCTGACCTTGAGCGCTTTGAAAATTTCCTCAGGATAAAGGGGATCAAAACAAACAGCGAAATTGAGCCTGATGAAGACTGAAGGCTCAGCGAATAAGCATAAAAAGCAAAGAATATATTAAATATCGGAAGGAAATATAACATAATGTACAACATAGGAATTGATCTCGGCGGAACAAACATAAAGGTCGGGGTAGTAAACGATGATTTTAAGATAGTAGGTAAGTCGAACATAAAAACAGACCTGCCCCGTCCTGCGGAAGAAATTGCGGACAGCATAGCGCAAGGTGTTGAGCTTGCCTGCAAGGAAGCAGGAATAAGCGTAAAGGACATAAACAGCATAGGTATCGGGACACCGGGTGTTGCCGACAGAAATACAGGCGTAGTGCTTTATTCCTGCAATTTAGGCTTTAACAACACAAATCTCGGCGGACTTTTAAAGGAACGTCTGGGTACAGACATATATGTTGAAAACGATGCAAACGTTGCGGCATACGGCGAGGTTCTCGGTGGAGCGGCAAAGGGCTACAAGGACGTTGTTGTAATAACGCTCGGCACAGGTGTCGGCGGAGGTATCATCATCGGTGGAAGAATTTACACAGGCTTCAACTTTTGCGGTGCAGAACTCGGTCATGCTGTAATTGAATACAACGGCAGACAGTGCAACTGCGGCAGAAAGGGTTGCTTTGAAGCTTACAGCTCCGCTACGGCGCTTATTACAGCTACCAAAAAGGCTATGGAAGAAAACAAGGACAGCGCAATGTGGAGCATAGCAGGAAGTCTTGACAAGGTTGACGGTAAGACCGCATTCGACGCTATGAGAGCAGGCGACAAGAGCGGTAAGGCTGTAGTTGACGAGTACCTGAATTATCTCGGCTGCGGACTTACAAACGTAGTAAACACATTCCAGCCCGAAATGCTGCTTATCGGCGGCGGTATATGCAAGGAGGGCGACTACCTAACAAAGCCCCTCGAAGAATATATCAAACGTGAGAGCTATTGCATAAACCCCGAACGTTCAACCGTTCTCGGTATCTGCAAGCTCGGTAATGATGCAGGAATTGTCGGAGCGGCAAACCTGTACAGATTAAAGGATTAACAAGGCTCATAACCGGGGAAGTTTATTTGGCGGACTACCGCAAAAAAAATAAATTTACAAGGAGTATGCTTTGAATAATTACAGCATATTGGAGCAGACAGCAAAAAAATACGGTGCTGTCGTGCTTGAAAATGAACCTATGAAAGCGCACACCTCGTTCCGTATCGGCGGGTCGTGCGACATGATGATAAAGGTAAACTGCGAGGCGCTGTTATGTGAGCTTGTAAAGCAGTGCCGTGAAAATGACATAAAGTATTATATCGTCGGCAGAGGAAGCAATATTCTCGTATCGGACGAGGGACTTCACGGAGTTGTACTGCTTATCGGAAGCGACTTCGGCTCGGTGCGTGTAGACGGCGAATATATAGAGTGCAATGCGGGCGCATCGCTTGCCGCAGTCTGTACGGTAGCTCTTGAAAACGAGCTGACGGGACTTGAGTTTGCCTACGGTATACCCGGCTCGATCGGCGGTGCGGTGTTCATGAATGCCGGAGCGTATGGTGGCGAGATGAAGGATGTTGTAATATCCTGCCGTTACATTGATGAAGACGGTACAATAAAAGAGCTTCCTCTTGAAAAAATGGAGCTTTCATACAGGCACAGCTTTTTTTCAGAGCGTAATCTTTGCATAACATCTGTCAGAATGAAGCTTGCAAAGGGTGAGCGTGACAAGATAAAGAGCCGCATGGATACGCTTATGGAGCGCAGAAAAGACAAGCAACCGCTTGAATATCCGAGTGCGGGAAGTACCTTCAAGCGTCCCGAGGGCGACTTTGCCGCAAGGCTTATCGAGGTCTGCGGACTGAAAGGCACAGCCTGCGGAGGAGCTGAGGTCAGCACAAAGCACAGTGGATTTGTTATAAATAAGGACAATGCAACATTTGACGATGTTATGGGCGTTGTCGATACGGTAAAACAAAAGGTTAAAGAGCAGACAGGTGTAATGCTTGAATGTGAAGTGCTTATAATGAAGTGAAAATTTTTAATAAGTGCCTGAGATATGTGTATCGGGTGAGATAAGCTTATGGCTTATTGAAAGTTATCCGGGTAAACAAACAAAGCGGCACACCAAAATTATTCATTATTCATCATTCATTATTCATTAAAGAGATAAAAAGGGTGCAGGGAAAGGAACATTGATGAGAACCGAATTTGTTATAGTAACGGGAATTTCGGGTGCAGGCAAATCCTGTGCAGTGAACGTTATGGAGGATATAGGCT
>CAVJKI010000240.1:0-3353 GCA_963649995.1 Sodaliphilus sp. | reverse complement strand
TTTCTCCTCTAGAATTTTTGTCTAAAAAGTGTTGCACTTGACTTGACAATCTGCCCCCTCCCCTACGAAAAGTTACCCGCAAAGCTACACATATTCTCAGGATAGTACGTTTTTTAGAAGTTTCGGTGATAGTGCAGTTGTACTGATACAGTCACGAAATTATTAATACCTTGTCAGCGCGGAAACTGTTTTAAGCGTTGTCGGCGATATATTTTATTGTACTGCTTTATTAATAATATATGGCGGTACAAATGAAAATCAGTTTTTTGACAGATTTAAAGCCGCAATGATAGGAAATTGCGGCTTTGAGTTTATTTTGTTGTCAGCTCGTTTATTATCTCATAGAGCTTTACAAGCTCCGCCATCGTCAGCTGTTCCGCCCTCGCTGTCGCAGGTATACCTCTTTCGACCATTTTTTCCGCAAGTGCCGTTTTCGGTATTTTGAAGTACGCCGAAACGGGATTGGCAAGCTGTTTTCTGCGCTGTGCAAACGCCTGCTTTATTACCTCGAAGAAAAGCGGCTCGTTATCGACCTTGTACGGCGGCTGTTCATACCGTTCAAGACTTATGACCGCACTGTCAACATTGGGAGCCGGCATAAATGAGCCACGGTTTACACGAAAAAGCTTCTTCGGCTTTGCATAATAGTTTATCGAAGCTGTAATTGCACCGCACTCACGGCTGCCTACTGCGGCACATATTCTGTCCGCCGCCTCAAGCTGTACCATTACGGTTATCGCTTTTATGGGTAACTTTTCCTCAAGCAGCTTCATTATTACGGGCGAGGTTATATAGTATGGAAGATTAGCACATACTATTACGTCCATGTCGGCAAACTTCTCCGCAATAAGCTTATTGAGGTCGGTTTCCATAACGTCCGCAAAGATCACTTCAACATTGTCGTATTCTTCAAGCGTTTCGTCAAGAATAGGCTTAAGCCCCGTGTCTATCTCAATAGCCACAACCTTGTCGCACCGCTCGGCAAGCTCTCTTGTCAGAACGCCTATACCTGTGCCTATTTCTATAGCTCCGACATTTTTGCCTGCGCCGCCCATTTCCGCTATTTTCGGGCAGACGGTCGGATTTATCAGAAAGTTTTGACCGAGCGACTTTGTGAAAGAAAAGCCGTGCTTTTCAAAAAGCTGTCTTATTGTTGAAATGTCGGTAAGCTTCATTCCTTGTTTCCTTCGCTTTCTTTTGTGAACATCTCAAGCACCTTGAATGCCTGCTGAAGATTAGCCACGCCGTATATGCTTATTCCGTAGTTCTCGCTCTTGTCGAGATTTTTCAGCGACGATTTCGGTACTATGCACTTGGCAAAGCCCATTCTTGCCGCCTCACGCACACGCTCTCTTATATGCGATACCGCTCTTATTTCTCCGCCGAGACCTACCTCGCCGAATACGGCTACATCGTCACCTATAGGTATGTCACGCAGTCCTGAATAAAGCGCAAGGGTTATCGCAAGGTCGCTTGCAGGCTCGTCTATTTTCAGTCCGCCGATAACGTTTATATATACGTCATATCCGCCGAAATTATAGCCTGTCCTCTTTTCAAGCACGGCAAGCAGAACGCACAGCCTGCTGTAGTCAAAGCCCGTTGTCATTCTGCGGGGAGCGGAGAACGAGGTCTTGCTGACGAGTGCCTGCACCTCTGCCAGTATAGGACGTGTACCCTCTACTGTACAAAGCACGGTTATACCGCTTACTCCTGCGGGTCTGCCGAGGAGAAGCATAGCGGACGGGTTTTCGATCTGCTCCAGTCCTTTATCCTGCATTTCAAATACGCCGATTTCATTGGTAGAGCCGAAACGGTTTTTAGCGGCTCGTAAGATTCTGTAGCTGAGCTGTTTGTCGCCCTCAAAGTACAGCACGGTATCTACTATATGCTCAAGCACCTTAGGACCTGCTATACCGCCGTCCTTGTTGACATGACCTACAAGGAATACTGCAACCTCAAGGCTTTTAGCCATCTGCATGAATGCCGAGGTACACTCCCTTACCTGAACAAGACTTCCGGGGACGGATTGCAGTTCCGATAACTGCATTGTCTGTATAGAGTCAATGATAACCACGTCGGGCTTGTTCTCGCGCACACCCTCGATTATGGTATCACAGTCGGTGCAGGCACTGATATAAAGTCCGTTACTTGCAACTCCGAGCCTGTCTGCACGGAGCTTTATCTGACGTTCGCTTTCCTCGCCCGATATGTACAGCACGGTTTTATCCTCAGCAAGGCAACCGCATATCTGCAAAAGAAGTGTCGATTTGCCGATACCGGGGTCGCCGCCAAGCAGTACCAGCGAGCCTTTTACCAGTCCTCCGCCGAGGACACGGTCAAGCTCTGACATTCCTGTTTCATATCTTGTTTCGTCGCTGAACGAAAGATTATTTATGCTTGCGAGGGGAAGCCTGCCGCCGCCTGTGCTTTTTGCAAGTCCGTGGGATTTGGGCTGTATCAGCGTTTCTTCAAGCGTGTTCCATGCTCCGCAGGCGTTACAGCGTCCGCTCCATTTCGGATATTCCTGTCCGCACTCACTGCATATATATACTGATTTTGATTTTGCCATTATTTAAACGTCCTTTCCAAAGCCTTTTACTGCACCGTGCTTGTGTCGTTACTGCCGCTTTGAACACTGCTTTCGGGAGAAGCGGTTGTCTGAGGGGCGGTAGTCTGCGGCGTGCTGTCGGCAGGCTTTGAGGTGAGATATGTAAGTATACCGTTATATATTGTATACGCTACCTTGCGCTGATAGTCGGGATCAGAAAGATTTGCCGCATCGTCGGGATTTGATAAAAAACCACACTCTATCAGCACGGCGGGAATTTTTGTGTTCTTGAAAAGATACAGCTCGTCACCCTCCTGCTTTATCTGGCGGTCGTTGCCCGGCTGTATCGTCTTGAAATTGTCCTGCATTATCTGGGCTATCATACGGTTGTCGGGATTGTTCGCTGTGTAAAAAATCTGTGCGCCGAAATATTCAGGCTCGGTGAACTTGTTCTGGTGGATCGAAAGAAACAGGCAATCGCCGTACTTGTTTATGATGTCAAGCCGATTTTTCATATCGGAAACCTTTTGTTCTCTTGTGCCTGTTACGCCCTCGTCGTGTATAGAAACATCACTGTCACGGGTAAGCACAACGTTAAAGCCCGACAGCGTCAGCATATCGTCAAGGTCACGCACGATAGCGAGATTTATATTCTTTTCAAGCTCGCCGTTTATGCCGACTGCACCGCTGTCCATTCCGCCGTGTCCCGCATCAAGCACAATGGTTTTCTTATTCGTAACGTGTGATGTTGAAGCTCTTACGCTCATCTGCGAATAGTCGGCGGTTGCGGCGATGACCGTAAAGC
>CAVJKI010000239.1:0-3377 GCA_963649995.1 Sodaliphilus sp. | reverse complement strand
GAGTATGATGTCCATATTTTTTTAGTGTTGCACTTGATATTATAATCTACCTAGCACCCCCACATATCGCCTGTGTTAAGGCAAGGGTACAGCGTTGAGCAACGGCATATCGATTCTTCCTGAGCCGACGAGCCGTGTGCTACACCGCCGCCGGGATTGCTTGCCGAGGCAAAGTTCAGCACACAGGTTTTCATATCCTGCTTTGCATACTCAACAGCCGCCTCAAGCGAGCGTTTACCGCTTACCGTAACTGTAGGTGAATAGCCCTCAGATTGCGGTAAGTCCACGGTTTCATGCGCTCCCGTGAATTTCTGGTTTGCAACCGAGTTGCTGACTGCCGCTTTCAGCCTGCTGTTATTTTTATATTGCTTCATCGTATCCTCGAATACTTCAATGTTGGTCTGACGTTTATCTGCCATGTTGTTTTTTCCTTTCAGAAGACGTACTGATTTATTCGCTTGCAGGACTGAGAATATCGCTTGCTATATCCGATGCGTCGTCCGCACCGTCCATACCGTCAAGCATTTTCTCGACCGTGCTTTTATCCTTGTCGTCCTCATATTCGCTCTTGTACTTCTTCGGCTTATCATTGTCGGTGCGGCGCATGAGGGTAGCCTGCTTATAAAGATCGGGCATTTCCTCGGCAAGCTTTTTCCTGTCCGCCATAGGCACTTTATCTCCGTTCATTATACGCATGGCTATCTTAAGCAGCTTGCCGTAATCTGTGAATTTCTTACCGCTCTTTTCAGCCTGTTTTTCCGCCTCACGGATTTGTTCAAGCTGTTGCATTGCGTTGTCGTATTCCTGCTTTTTCTGCTCTCTGAGCTGTTCAAGCCTAGATTTTTCCTCTGCATGAGTGTCTTCTGCACTTATATTTTCCTGTGCTTTCTGCGTATCGCTTGTATTGTTTTTATTCTGTGCAGTCTACTGATTAATCTTGTTTTGCGTAGGTGAGTACATACCTGTCGGTTTAAAAGTTACGTTCATATATTTTCTCCTTTATCCTGACATTTCATTGTATCGCAATAAAGCAAAAGGGCAGACAACTCCCGTCATCTGCCCCGATATTCAGTTTATTTACTTTGAAAAGCTGTACTTATCCGAGAAATCAAATGTTGCAAAATAATCCTCGGGCTTTTCTGCACGGCGGATAAGCTTGAATGAGCCGTCCTCTTTAAGAAGTACCTCGGCACTGCGGAGCTTACCGTTGTAGTTATAGCCCATTGAGAAGCCGTGTGCGCCTGTATCGTGGATATAGATTATATCGCCTATATCGATCTTGGGAAGCATACGGTCAACGGCGAACTTGTCGCAGTTCTCACAAAGCCCGCCTGTAATGTCATACTTATGGTCGCAGGGCTGATTTTCCTTGCCCATGACCGTAATGTGGTGATATGCACCGTAGATAGCAGGGCGCATAAGGTTTGCGGCGCAAGCGTCAAGACCGATATATTCCTTATAGATGTGCTTTTCGCGGATAGCCTTTGCAACAAGCGCACCGTTGGGAGCGAGCATATATCTTCCAAGCTCTGTGAAGATTGCAACATCGCCCATGCCTGCGGGAACGAGTATTTCCTCATAAGCCTTGCGTACACCCTCACCGATCACCTTTATATCGTTAGCTGGCTGATCGGGCTTATACGGAACGCCTACACCGCCGGAAAGGTTGATAAAGCTTAACTGAACGCCTGTCTTTTCCTTGATCTCAACCGCTGTTCTGAATAAAATTCCTGCGAGTACGGGGTAATACTCGTTAGTCAGCGTGTTGCTTGCGAGGAATGCGTGCATACCGAAACGTTTAGCACCCTTTTCCTTAAGTATCTTGTATGCCTCGATTATCTGCTCGTGTGTCATACCGTACTTTGCGTCCTTGGGGGTGTCCATTACGTTGCCCTTTTCGCTTGTCTTGAATTCACCGCCGGGATTGTAACGACAGCAGATGGTTTCGGGGATACCTGTCAGCTTGTCGAGTACATCTATATGTGTGAAGTCGTCAAGGTTTATAATTGCTCCGAGCTTGTAGGCAAGCTTAAAGTCCTCGTCGGGAGTAGCGTTTGAGCTGAACATAATGTCGTGCTGTTTTGCACCCACCTTGTCAGACAGCATAAGCTCTGTGTAGCTTGAGCAGTCAAAGCCGCAGCCCTCCTCCTTTAGTATTTCCATAAGGTAGGGGTTAGGGGTTGCTTTAACCGCAAAATATTCTCTGAAGCCCTTGTTCCATGAGAATGCGTCATACAGCTTTCTTGCTGTTTCTCTTATTCCTTTTTCGTCATAGATGTGGAAAGGCGTGGGGATCTCCTTGATGATCTCCTCAAGCTTTTCCTTTGTGGTAAAGGGTACTTTGCTCATTTTTATGCCTCTTTCTTTTGTTTATATTCTGCCGTTTTTCGTTACGGCTTGATTTATAGTTTGCTTTTGCTCAGACCTTCAGATACTTTGCAAGGAAGTCAACGGACATCTTTATCCACTGTCTGCAATTGTCAAGATAGAAAGCCTCGTTCCAGCCTGTAACCTTGTCGCAGGTAGAAAGTCCGTGAGGACCGCAGTCGAACATATGAAGCTCAACGGGGACTTTGTTCGATACGCAGGCCTTAGCCATAACAAGGCTGTTCTGTGCAGGTACGCAGTCATCGTTTGCGGTGCACCATAAGAATATCGGCGGTGTCTTGGGCGTTACACGGTTTTCGATAGACAGCTTTGAAAGCTCATCTCTGGTAGCGTCCTTGCCGAGCAGTACGTCAAACGAGCCCTTGTGCGGATTTGTTGTTCCG
The DNA here is from genome assembly GCA_963649995.1 of Sodaliphilus sp. Classification (GTDB taxonomy): domain Bacteria; phylum Bacillota; class Clostridia; order Oscillospirales; family Ruminococcaceae; genus Ruminiclostridium_E. Next base: position 606 of record CAVJKI010000239.1, on the reverse strand, counting down.
CTGATAACAGGGTAGCTCAGTATTGCCGCATCGGGGCGTATGTCCTCGGGCTTACAGCCGAGCGCCTTGTATACTGACGGATCCTGCCACATTGTAGCGGTACAAGCGGCAAGATGACCGCCTGCGCTTGCACCCCATACAGCCAGCTTGTTCGGGTCAATGCCGAATTCTTCGCATCTCTGTCGGAGTTTCAGAATAGCATAAGATGCGTTGAGCAGGGGGGCAGGGTGTCTTGCGTTGATGCTGTATATCAGCACAAAAGCGTTATAGCCCTCTGCAAGATAGTGCATAGCGATCGGCTCTCCCTCTCTTTGTGAGCAGAATTCATATCCGCCGCCGGGGAGAATAAGTATACCCGGACGCTTGTCGCAGAACGGCAGACCGTCCACATTGTCAAGCATATATGCCTTTAAATAGACTGTCTTGTCTTCGTTCAGAAAGTATGTCTTTATAGTCATGCTTTTTTCCTTTCTTTATGTCAATATACGCACTTTAAGCGGAGATATAATTTCACACGATAATTGTACTACTTTTCGGGGGAAAAATCAAGTACCGCAACATAATAATTGCGGTACTGTAAAAATTACGGTTACTCCACCGTATACT
>CAVJKI010000238.1:2223-3379 GCA_963649995.1 Sodaliphilus sp. | reverse complement strand
TCTTTGTTGTTGCTCTTGTTGTTAACTTCATCGTTATGTACAGCGGTAACTTCAGCAAGTCGGATAATTCTTCGACAACAAGCTCCGCAACATCATCTGTAACATCTTCCGTTACAAGTGACGATTCATCAGCTTCATCAGCATCTTCCGATGCTTCATCAACAGATTCTTCTGTAACATCTTCAGACGCTTCTTCTGCTGATTCCTCAGTAGCCGAATCCTCATCTGAAACAAGCACAGAAACATCTGCAGAATAATTAATGCTTTTAAAAGCTGTCGCACTGCGGCAGCTTTTTTGTATATGCCTTGATTATTGCGGCAACGTTCGCCGGATATAACTAAATGCTGAGCTGTTGAAAAAATCGCCCTGTTATGATACAATATAATCAATGATTGTTTGAACAAAACTTACCCGGAGGGACATAAAATGGATAAAAAAATAAGTGCATCGCCATTTGCGGTTTTGCTTTTTCAGCATTTCTTCTCATCTGTATGGTCATAAACCTATTTAATGGGCATATCATAGCTGCTGTATGTAGTCTTGGAGCGTGTGTCTTCTTTTTTGCTCTGTCTTTATTGACTTATAAAAACGGCAAAGACAGCGAAACGTAAATCGATCCCTTACAAATTATACGACATCAGATTTCACACAAAATCTCATACGCTCTAAGGCTATTCTAAGTTAACCGATTATGATACAATGTAAGCAATGATTATAACTACCGCAACCATTCATTGAAATGCGATTTAGGATATTTTTCTTACATGGTTGCTCAATGTTAATATACATTGCTTGAAGCAACGAACAACGTGCTGTATAATAAATACGAACAAAAGGAGGATTTATTATGCTGAACGAAAATTTGAAACAGTTGAGAAAATCAAAAGGCTTAACACAAGAAGAGTTTGCAACGCAACTCAATGTAGTTCGTCAAACTATTTCAAAATGGGAAAAGGGAATTTCTGTTCCTGACTCTGAAATGTTGATAAAAATATCAGAAAAATTTGAAGTGCCGGTATCTGCTTTATTGGGAAAAACAATTGAATCAACAGAAAAAGCAGATATGGTTGAAATTATATCAGATAAGCTTGCTCATATAAATGAGCAGCTAGCAAAAACTGCTGAAAGAAAACGCAGATTTGCCAGATTTTTCGC
>CAVJKI010000238.1:0-2213 GCA_963649995.1 Sodaliphilus sp. | reverse complement strand
TTAACCCGGCAAGTCGTTGCTATAATTTATTCACATATTCTGTCCTTTTCCTCAGAAAATGTAAGCACTTCAATCATCGGAGGTGCAGACAAACCGGATTCAATTTTTATTTCTGCATCCGGCATCAATGCAATCGGTATTGTAATTATTGTTGCCATTTTGATAATTTCAATTTGCGGAATATGCTTGACGAGAAAGAATAAGTATAATCTCACTCTGCATTGCCCCTAAATTCTAAGGCTGTTCTAAGCTAACCGCACTATAATATCAATATCATAAAGGACGGTGATATTATGAAGCTCCTGTTTGCAGAAGATGAGGTCAGTATGGCTGAGGCCGTAACCGACATTCTGACCTATCATAATTATACGGTAGACACGGTTTATGACGGCGCTGACGCTCTTGATTATGCAAGAGCCGAGCAATATGACGGAATAATACTTGATATAATGATGCCGAAAAAGAGCGGCTTAGAGGTGCTTAAAACGCTAAGGAGCGAGGGAAACACCACCCCTATTCTCCTGCTTACCGCAAAAGCCGAGGTCGAGGACAGGATAGCGGGACTTGATATGGGTGCGGACGACTATCTCCCGAAGCCGTTTGTAATGGGAGAGTTGCTTTCCCGTGTCAGAGCAATGCTCAGAAGAAAAGACCAGTTCACACCCGATATAATGACATTCGGCAATGTGTCGCTCAATCTCAGCAGCTGTGAGCTTAAAGGTCCGTTGCAGTCGGTCGTTCTGCCGAAAATAGAATACAAGCTTATGGAACTGCTTATGCTCAACAAGGGTATTTATCTCTCCACCGAGGACATACTTGTAAAGGTATGGGGCTATGAGAGCGATGCAGAGAGCGGCGCAGTATGGGTATACATATCATACGTCAGAAAGCGCCTTGCCGCCGTCGGCGCAGATATTGAAATCAGGGCAAAGCGCGGTGTAGGTTATACCCTCGCAAAAACAGGAGATGCTGACTGATGGTAAAACAGCTACAAAAAAAGTTTATCATATCCGCTATGACAGCGGTAACGATCCTGCTTGTTGTGCTTATCGGCGGAATAAATGTCTTCAATTATCTCACTACGAGCGGCGATAATGACAGGCTTATGGAAATGCTCGGCAACAGCTTTGAAAATTCAACTATGTGGAACGGCAATAATCAGTTGCCGCAGGATACAAACAATACCCGCCAAAACACTGCCGATAATACCGATACTTCGGGCAGTCAGGATAATACCGAAAATCAGGATAACCCCGATTTTCAGCCGCCGCAGGACAATGGCACAAAGCCGCCCGACGATAAGAAAAACAGCGATTTCGGCAAACACGACAAAGACGCAATAAAATCCGCAAGATATGCCGCCGTCGCACTTGATACCGACGGCAATATACTGAGAACAGATGTTACTCATATATCGTCGCTGACCGAGGACGAAGTGACAGCAATGGCTCAGACGCTCAAAGATACTGCCGCAGGAACAGGCAGTTACAACGGTTATCTGTACCGCATAAGCGATTCCCGTACAGGCGGACGGGTCATAATCCTGCTTGACAACAGTATGCAGATAAGTTCTTTCTTTACGGTACTGTTCATATCGGTCGGTGCGGGAATATTCGGCTGGCTTCTGATGTTACTGCTGGTTATTCTGCTTTCCAAGAAAACGATCGCCCCTGTGGCACGCAGTATAGAAAAGCAAAAGCAATTCGTTACAAATGCAGGACATGAAATAAAAACGCCTCTTGCGATTATCCTTGCCAATACCGATGCAATGGAGCTTCACAACGGCGAAAACAAGTGGAGCAAGAATATCCGTGCGCAAACGCTCAGACTCAGCGGACTTATGCAGAATCTGCTTATGCTTGCCAAAATGGACGAAAGCTCCGCAAAGCTTCCTATGTGCAGCTTTGATATAAGCTCTGCGGCAGAAGATACCGTAAATGCGTTTATAGAGCCTGCGGCTCTCAAGGGCGTTATAATCGAACAGGATATACAAAAAGGGCTGAATATCAACGGCAACCGTGACAGCATAATTCAGCTTATGACTGTACTGCTTGACAATGCGGTGAAGTATACCGAGAGCGGCGGTACTATAAGAGCAAGGCTCAGCGGTAATGACAAGAATATAACCCTCAGCATAGCCAACACCTGTGAGCCTATCGTTACTGCTGGTTATTCTGCTTTCCAAGAAAACGATCGCCCCTGTGGCACGCAGT
>CAVJKI010000237.1:0-3396 GCA_963649995.1 Sodaliphilus sp. | reverse complement strand
TACCGAAAAGACCCATTCCGTTTACCTGAGAATACATATTTTCACCCGTTTTCATTTTGTTTTAAGTGATAACTATATAATAATTATACAACCTTTTAGGTATATTTTCAACAAAAACACGTTTTTTTAAAGACGAAAAATCTAATAATATTTTTGAGTTTTTATTTGCATTTACTGCGGAAAAATGTTATACTGTTTGATGAATGGAAATTTAGGTTAGCTATAGCTACATTTAGTTAAAGAGCAGATGTAACTGTGCAACCGTTTTATACAGAAAGGACAGACTACTATGGCAAACACTACAGAACTTTACAACGAGTGGCTTGAAAAGGCAGTTAAAGATCCCGATTTAAAGACAGAGCTTGAAAGCGTAAAGGGCAAGGACGATGAGATAAACGATCGTTTCTACCGTGATCTTGAATTCGGTACGGGCGGACTGAGAGGCGTTATCGGCGCAGGTACAAACAGAATGAATGTTTATACAGTAGGTAAGGCAACTCAGGGTCTTGCAAACTACCTCAAAAACACAGGCAAGAGCGAGCTTAAGGTTGCAGTTGCATACGACAGCAGAATCAAGTCTGACGTATTCGCAAAGCACGCCGCTTCTATTTTTGCCGCAAACGGCATTACAGCAAATATCTACACAGAGCTTATGCCTACTCCTATGCTTTCATGGGCAGTAAGAGCGCTCGGCTGTGACGCAGGTATCATTGTTACCGCAAGCCACAACCCCGCTAAGTACAACGGCTACAAGGTTTACGGAAGCGACGGTTGTCAGGTTACTCTTGAAGCCGCTGAAAAGATTCTCGGCGAGATCGAAAAGCTCAACATCTTCGCAGACGTAAATAGCGGCGACTTTGAGCAGTTCGTAAACGAAGGCAAGATAAAGTACATCGGTCAGGACGTTATCGATGAATATATAGCAAACGTTAAGAAGCAGTCTATCCACCCCGAGCTTTGCGCAAAGAGCGGACTTAAGGTTGTTTACACTCCCCTTAACGGCGCAGGCAATAAGCCCGTCCGCCGTATCTTAAAGGAAATCGGTATCAACAACGTTGTTGTTGTAAAGGAACAGGAAATGCCCGACGGCAACTTCACGACCTGCCCTTATCCGAATCCCGAAATCAAGGAAGCTTTACACTTAGGTCTTGAGCTGTGCAAGACAGAAAAGCCCGACCTACTGCTTGCTACAGACCCCGACAGCGACCGTGTAGGTATCGCAGTTCCCGACGGCGACAATTATGTTCTGTTCACAGGTAACGAAGTCGGCGCAATGTTACTCGAATATATCTGCAAGGAGCGTATCGCCGCAGGTACAATGCCCGCAAACCCCGTTGCGGTAAAGACAATAGTTACAACAGACCTCGTTAAGGCTATCGCCGCAAAGTACGGCGTTGAGCTGAGAGAAGTCCTCACAGGCTTCAAGTTCATCGGTGAGCAGATCGGCTTCTTAGAGGCTAAGGGCGAGGAAAGCAGATACATCTTTGGCTTTGAAGAAAGCTACGGCTATCTTGCAGGCTCTTATGTAAGAGATAAGGACGCTGTTGTGGCATCTATGCTTATCTGCGAGATGGCGGCATTCTACCGTTCTCAGGGCATTTCTCTTGTACAGGCAAGAGCAAAGATGTACAGCGATTACGGCTTCTACTGCAACAAGCTTGAAACTTTCACCTTCGAGGGCGAAACAGGCATGAAGAAGATGAACGCTATCATGGATACTCTGAGAAACGAAAAGCTTGAAGCTATCGCAGGAAGCAAGGTTATCGGCAAGGCTGATTACAAGATCAGCGTAAAGACAGACTATGTAAGCGGCAAGACAGAAGAACTGACACTTCCCAAGTCAAACGTTATCACATTCTACCTTGAGGATAATGCAAGCATTGTGATCAGACCCTCAGGTACAGAGCCCAAGATCAAGCTTTACTACACAACAGTAGGCTCAAGCGTTGAAGATGCCGCTGAAAAGCAGGCTAAGCTGTCGGCAGATTTCACAAAGATCGTCGGCTAAGGCTGTTACCGATATAAAAATTTAAGGAAATTTTAAAAAGGTATTGCAAAACAGGTTTCTATATGCTATAATAGTAACCTAAGCGTGAAAAGCGCAGAATTCTGAAATCATGGCGAAAGCTGTAATTTAGATCATTTCTAAAGGTCAGGAGGTGACAGCATGAAAGAAGGTATCCACCCTAACTACCAGCCCACCACTATCAAGTGTGCTTGCGGCGAGGTTATCGAAACAAGATCAACCAAGCAGGATATAAAGGTTGAAATCTGCTCGAAGTGCCACCCTTTCTTTACAGGAAAGCAGAAGTTGGTTGACACAGGCGGACGTGTTGACAAGTTCAAGAAGAAGTACAATCTTGACAAGTAATGTAAAAAAGAGGACTGTTGCGTTTGTAACAGTCCTTTTTGCTTTATAATACAATACTGCCCTCGGCTTGTTTGCAAGCCGAGGGCTTTCGTTTTTTTTCGACAAGATTTGTTGTCGGCGTATAGATTCATTTTGATTCAGTATCCGAAATAATGTCGTCTATCTCGTTCCAGCTGTAGACACGTCTGATATTTTCGTGCTTAAGCTCCTTGTTGTACGGTGTGTCAAACAACAGCACCCGCACTCCGTTATCCGCCAGAAATTTCGATACTTTCGGGTTGTCGTCTATCATAATATCCACATTGTATTTTTTACAGCCCCTGAGCTTGTCGCCGTTTGAATCCCTTTCGGTACAGAAGTATGTCCCGTCAAAGCTGTAATTGTTTTTCCTTATCCAGTCGGTGTACAGCTTTTTGCTGAACAGTCCGAGCGGATTTTTATATGCGGCAAAGCGTCTTGCGGTTATCTGATAAACGCCGTGTCCGTTTCGCCTGAAGCCCTCTATCACCCTGAGTGAGTTTTCTCTGGGGTGGGTGTTTTTACAGTAAGAGAAAAAGTATCTCGCTCCGAACATGGCTTCGTTGAACTTTGAACAGCCGAAAACCTCAGTCGCTCTGTAGCCCGACGGGTCGTCAGGCTCACGCCTGAACCACTTCTTGCCGTATTCGATTATAAATTCGGACAGGTCGGTAAGTACGCCGTCGCAGTCTACGCCAATGTTCATCAAATTCTCCTGTTGTAAGCTCAATCAGTCCTCAAGTCCCTTGAGGGCCTGGATTTCCTCTTTCTTTATGCGTATCTTGCCGTCCTTTAGCAGCTTAACGTCCTCTCTCTTGAACGCTGTTGCGGCGGCGTCGGGATTCTTGTCAAGCTTTACCTTAAGCACGCCTGTGAGCAGGTTAGCGTCCTCGACGATACCTCGGCCCTCGGCGGTTTCTACAAGCGCTCCGACTTTAGGCGTTATGCTGAGCAGCTCCTCATAGCAGTTCTGTTCGTATTTAAGACAGCACATAAGTCTGCCGCAG
>CAVJKI010000236.1:0-3401 GCA_963649995.1 Sodaliphilus sp. | reverse complement strand
AAATGAGTATGATGTCCATATTTTTTTAGTGTTGCACTTGATATTATAATCTACCCTGCCGCCCTCACCCCGCTTGGGGCTACGCCCCAAACCCCATTTTTAGAAGTTATGTAGGTTTTTTCGACAGTCTGAGGGCAGTGTTTCGGCACTGCCCTTTTTATCGTAATATTTCTTTACTTACAGGGGAAAATGTAGTAGAATAATATCAGAAACTTAAAAACACGGAGGTAAGAATATGTGTACAGCCGCAACATACAAGACAGAAGATTTCTATTTCGGCAGAACGCTTGATTATGAATGTTCATACGGCGAGGAAATTGTAATCATGCCGAGAAATTTCAGATTGCAATTTCTGAATATGGGAGTTTGCGAAAGCCACTATGCAGTGATCGGTACGGCTCATATTGCCAAAGGTTACCCGTTGTTCTATGACGCAATGAACGAAAAAGGGCTTTGTATGGGGGGACTTAACTTTGTCGGCAATGCCCGTTATTTTAAAGATATTCCCGATAAGGACAACGTAGCACAGTATGAATTTATTCCGTATATTCTCGCAAAGTGTGCAGATGTAAATGAAGCAAAAGAATTGATTTCAAAAATCAATATAACCGATACGCCCTTTGACGAGCAGATGCCGGCAGGTCAGCTACACTGGATAATAGCGGACAGAAACAGCGCAATAACCGTTGAATCGGTATCGGACGGAATAAAGGTTTATGATAATCCGATAGGTGTGCTTACAAACAATCCGCCCTTTGACGAGCAGATGTTCAGATTAAACGACTATATGCATTTGTCAAGAAAACAGCCTCAGAACAATTTCTCGGATAAGCTGGAACTGAAAACATACAGCAGAGGAATGGGTGCTATCGGACTTCCGGGCGATTTATCGTCACAATCAAGATTTGTGCGTGTGGCTTTTGTAAAGGCTAACTCCGTTTCCGGAAAAGGCGAAACCGAAAGCGTAAGCCAGTTTTTCCATATACTCGGCTCGGTTGACCAGCAGAGAGGCTGCTGTGAAGTAAAAGACAAGGAATACGAGATTACTATCTATACATCGTGCTGTAATGCTGATAAAGGCATTTATTATTACACAACATATGATAATCACCGCATTTCCGCTGTTGATATGAGAAAAGAAAACCTTGACGGCAATGAGCTTATCTCTTATCCTATGATAACAGAAGAAAAAATCAACTATCAGAATTAGGCATACGAATGCCCCTGTACAGTGTGTACAGGGGCAATTCTATATGGGAAACGGATAAAGAGGATCATGTTATACTGTTATGATAACCTTAATATAGCAACTTATACATGATTTTTTAAAGGCGTATAAAAAAGGTGCGGCTTTCATTCCGCACCTTAGCATATAAAAAACTTATTCGTTTTCTGCACCATCGGGGGTAAATGTGTAATCCTCAGGTTCTTCATCGGTCGACACAAGCTTATGCATACAGCTTGTACAATAGGTATTGCTGAATTTATTCTTAGTACCGCATACAGGGCAGGTGACTATCTTCTTCATCATTTCAATCTTAGCGTTGTACTGAGCCATTTTTTTATAAAGATGGTCTATCTCCATTACAGCCTGAGCTATTCTGTCCGCATCGGAGCTGTCGTTTTTAACCATACCGTACATAGTTCTGCCGAGTTCTGTGTATTTTGCCTTTATAAGAGCGTCAAGCTGAATACATCTGAGCTTCATTTTTGAAACGCTGATAACCTCATCAGCCTTGCGGATACCTGTATCGGTGAGCTGTTTTGCCTTTTCTGATATAAAATCAAATTCATCTTTAAAATCCATAGCCGTGTTTCCTTTCAGAAATGCTTTTTTATATTGTAGCACAATAAGCAAGATTATGCAAGCGTTAATTTATTTTCAAAAAAATCTTCAATATCACGCTTACGCTCGTTCATCAGATCAAAGCGTGAAATATATTCATAGGGATACTTATAATTTATAACCCTTGAAACATTTTTGCCGTCATACAGCTTTGTTGACGCTCCGCAACCTGCCGCAAGGATCGTCTGGACATCCTCCATGATACAAATATTATAAATGCTTTCGCTCCCCTGCTTGCAGTAACCGACATTTTCAAGATTGTCGGCTATATTTTTCTGTCTGTAGAGGTAATAAGGGAGATAGCCGTTTATGCTCAAAAGGTCGTAAGCTGTATCGGTCATGTTTTTTGCACCGTTTCCAATGTCACTGCCGAACTGTCGGAACAACGCGGACGAGCGCTTAAGACTTAATGTGTGGACGGTTATGTTTTCGGGAGATAAATTGCACAGACGTTCAAGCGACTGTTCAAAGCTCTGCTCTGTTTCGGTAGGAAGTCCTGCTATTATATCGGAATTAATACAGTCAAAGCCGACTTTCCGTGCTATGTCAAATGCATCGCAGACCTGTTTTACAGTATGCTGTCTGCCTACTGCCGCCAATATATCGTCATTCATAGACTGCGGATTTATCGATATTCTGCGGACACCGCCGTTTTTCAGCACTCTCAGCTTATCCTCGGTAATTGTATCGGGTCTGCCTGCCTCAGCCGTAAACTCACGGACATTTGATATATCAAATTTTCCGAGCCTTTCAATAAGGCGGTCAAGCTGAGTTGCCGACAGTGTGGTAGGTGTTCCGCCGCCGATGTATACAGTATCAACTTTCAGCGAATATCGGCTTGCAATATCGGAATACATATCAAGCTCTCCCAGCAGAAGCTCAAAATAATCGTCTATAAGCTTTAACGCACCCTCGCCCGAAGCGGAAATAAACGAACAATAGCTGCAACGTGACGGACAGAACGGAATTGATATATACAGGCTGATCTTCTTTAAGTCAAGCGTATCAAGCACCGGCTTCTGAAGCTTTATTACATCTTTCGCAAGATGTAATTTCTTATCGCTTACAAGTAAATTGTTACGGATATACTGCTCTGCATTGCTGTGGGTTTCATAGATACTGCGGATATATTTTACAGGGCGTACACCTGTAAGTATTCCCCAAGGTAAAGGGGCGTGACCGTTGGCTTCCATACATCTGCAGAGCAATCGGCAAAGCTCGTTCTCACGTTCGCTCATTTCTGTAATGCATGAGGCTTCGGTGAATGCTTTTCCGTTATCCGATACGGTTACGGAAAGTTTACCGTTATCCGCACAAAAGTAAGCATAATCAGTACCAGTCGGAGCTTTATCAATATAAAAATCAAGCTTGTGCGGCAAAGAAAAATTTCTTATCAGCCGCTCAAGCTCGTAGGCGTATTCAGACGCCGTATTATCAAAATAAAGTGAATTTATCATATCAGAAGAAATCTATCGGGCTTTGTCCGAGGAAAGGATTGAATTTCTTTTCCTGCTTGAGTGTGGTTGAGCCGCCGTGACCGGGGTAGATTATATAG
>CAVJKI010000235.1:0-3458 GCA_963649995.1 Sodaliphilus sp. | reverse complement strand
GCGGTAAACTGTATCATTTATACAGTTCAATTTATTAATCACAGGAGGAGTTTTATGAAAAAATATGTTATACCGTTAATTGCTTCAGCACTTTTATTGACATCTTGTGCAAGCAATACAGTTACAAGCAACAACTCAGGAACAGTTTCTGACAATGTTTCGTCCGCAGGCAAATCGGAAAACGAGAGCAGTGTATCGTCTGACAATAACAGCGATAACAAAGCCTCAAACGATTATATCAATTTTGATTACAATCCGAAGCAAATTTCCGCACTTCCTTTTACCGTTGATTTTTCTAACGATAAATGGATTGAATATTTCGGTAATAAGACCGAGAATAAAAAGTGGGAGCTTAAAGAGGTAAGTGATGCAGACGGTAACAAGGCTTTAGCTCTTGTACATGCCGAAACCGAATTACCGTTACCTCCGGGAGCTGATTACCCCGGTCTTACGGTCGGCGACAGTTCGTGGGATAATTATTCCGTATCGTTTGATTTCCTTTCGGAAAACGGCGGAGCGGTGATTTTCACCTGCTATTCGGACACAATGAATGTTATGAATAATGATAGCGGCGAATCCGCTAATGTGTGGTTCAGTATCGACGGCAACGGTAAAGTAAGCTATCTTACTACCGATGCAAGCGGAGATAAAGCATTGTTTGAAATAAAAAATATGCCCGACACCGTAAAATGGAATACTGTTTCATTGAAACCTGTTGATAATAAGCTTGTTATGAGCTTTAACGGCGAAGAAGTCGGTACACTTACAGAGCTTTCTGAAAAGTCGAACGGCGGATTTGCAATATCGGGTGATATAGGCGTTGCAATCAAAAATATACAGATAACTGAATAAGAAAAAGGCTCACACTGCTTACGGTGTGAGCCTTTACTATGTTTTTTTTACTTGATTTCAAGCGAATCTATAACGCCTGTTATAAGGTCGGGGAATGTGCCGTCATCTGTAGACTGTGTGAAGGAGAAGCAGTATGCGTCTTCTCCCGACTGAATCATATACTGGGTTATGGTTGTCTGTTTTGTTACCTGTGAAACCATACCCGTAAGCTGCATATATACAGCCTTTTTGCCCGCTATCTCGGTATGTTGGAATTCAACCAGCTTGAAGTCCTCCATTGTTGCCTTGTAGGTAGCGGTCATTTGTTCATCGGTCAATTCTTCAATGGGGCTGTCGGTTTTGCTTACAACAAGATTGAACTTGTTTTCGTTGTATTCATCGTCTGAAGCAAACTGATAAGCTATAGCCGCACTGGCAAGCTTCCAGCCGTCGGGCATCTGGAACGACAGATTGCCGTTTGCAAGGGTAAATTTGCCGTCCTTTATATATTCATATGTTACGGTTGATTCGGTGCTTGTTTCGCTGTTCTTGTTTTCTTCGTTGCTGCTTGCTTCGGAACTGCTGTCTGAAGCAACGCTTTGCGAGGAGCTGTTTTCAGTGTCGGCAGGCTCTGAAACCGATGTAGTGTCGCCGATATTTCCCGATGAAGAATCGGAAGAATCCGTTGATGCGTTGCAGGCGGTGAGCGCCGCTGTGCAGGAGAGTATAAGGGAAACGGCAATGAGCTTTATATAAATTGATTTCATTGTAAAAATCCTTTCAGAATTGTTGTGCCGATTGGCTTTACAAATGATATTTTAGCACACTGACATAAAAAAGTCAATTCCAAACATGAAGATAAGCCGTTTGTGAAAGAATTTTCATAAAACTGTCGTTTTGTTACCAAAACAGAGCAATTGTCATAGAATATAAGAAAACACATACGGAGGTAAACTATGGACAAATGTACATTCAGCATAGTAACGCAGAAATATCTTGCGTGCTATGAAAATATTCTTTGCACTATGATAAACGCAATGAACAGTGCAAGGGTAACAGACAGTATTTCTTATGATTTTATCGTTAAGATGATACCTCACCATGAGGGCGCAATAAAGCTGTCGGAGGAGCTGCTGAAATATACGACCTGTGTGCCGTTACAGAATATTGCATCGAAAATTGTAACGGGGCAGACCAGAGGAGTAGAGGAAATGAGGCGGATACTTTGCAGCTGCGGACGGTGCAGGAACGATATGCAGTCGCTTTGCGGCTACAGAAGACAATACGGCGTGATAACACAGAATATGTTCAGCCGTATGAAGTCCGCCTGCCCCGATAACGATATAAATACAAGCTATATAAGGCAGATGATACCGCACCATGAGGGCGGAATAGCAATGAGCAAAAATGCGCTGAGATTCAATATCTGTCCGCAACTTAAGCCTATGCTGAGCGAGATGATAGAATCACAGCAAAAGGGTATTGAGGAAATGAAAAGGCTGTTGTCCTGTCAATCTGAATAATTTTCTGTGAGCGGCGGTGTGAAGTTTTCAATCGCCGCTCTTAATTTCGGGTGGCGGATTATAAAGTGTATTGCGGGTGCGTTGCTCTTTGATACCGTAACACGTTTGCCTTTTATAATGCTTATTCTGAGATTTCTGAAAGCGGGTGCTTCGGTGCGGCTGACAGTGTAATTATTCTGCTCCGACGCAAAATTCTCGGTATCCCTTATATGCTCGCAAAGCTCGTCATAGGTGTAGAAAATGTCGCCGTCATAAAACATATTGGACAGCGAAAGTGCAATCGGATAATTTTTCATTTCTTCTTCGCTGACAGAGGGAAGCTCATCGGTTATCGGGCTGTGCGACAGGATAGATCCGAACATTTCCCGCTGTGCGCCGACAAATTCCTTTATAGCCTGAGCGGCTTCGTCTGATACTTTATTATGCCGTAATAATACTTTGAGGTCGGAAGCTGAAACGGCATTGACGGAATTTTTATTTCATCAAAGCGGACGGCTTTTATATAGCTGTTAAGGTCAAAATCATCGAGGCTTTTAAGAAAATCCGATATATCGTCACCGCAGTCGCCGTGTGCGCAAGTCAGCCAGTTGAAAACAGCTGAAGCTCTGCTGTCTTTGCTTTCAAGCTCGGGCAAGGGAATATCAATAAGCTCCGACAGTGCGGATAATGCAGAGCTTTCATCGGTAATTTCCGCAACATAGACTGCGGCGGAATGTGCAAAGCCTGTCGGGTCGGACGGCTGACGTGTTCCGTTTCTTATGCGGAATATTGTCGAGGCATCATAATTAAGGCTTTTACACAGCTTTCCCACGCTGATATTGAGCGCTGATATAAGAGTGTTGAAATTATGTCTGAGTATAGTGCAGTCGGTTGTATCACAGTTTTCAAAGCACTCTGAGAATGACTTGCCGACTGATTCGGCGGTTATATCGTTTATTCCTTTTTCGGACGCTATTTTTTCTATAGCAAGACACAGCCTGCGGCAGTTGTCGGAGCTTCGGTCGGGAATACGTTCACCTGAACGGTAACGGCTGAGCGTAGCGGCTGATATTCCCGAATACTGCTCTATATCCTTGGCATAGCAATGAAGCTTCTCTATATAAC
>CAVJKI010000234.1:0-3472 GCA_963649995.1 Sodaliphilus sp. | reverse complement strand
TCATAACATAAACGCAAGTATCGCAAGCTTTGCAAGAGCGTGCTTCAACTTTGCTCTTGATACAAAGCAGGACATCTGGTTTGCAACAAAAGATACTATTTCAAAGAAGTACGACCATACTTTCAAGGATATTTTCCAGGAAATATTCGATAACGAGTACAAGGAAAAATTCGATGCCGCAGGCATCACATATTTCTACACCCTTATCGATGACGCTGTAGCAAGAGTTGTACGTTCAGAGGGCGGTTATATCTGGGCTTGTAAAAACTATGACGGCGACGTAATGTCCGACATGGTAGCAACAGCATTCGGAAGCCTCGGCATGATGACATCAGTCCTCGTTTCGCCCACAGGTGTTTACGAATACGAAGCCGCTCACGGCACAGTAACACGTCACTACTACAAGCACTTAAAGGGCGAAGAAACATCTACAAACTCAGTAGCTACACTGTTTGCATGGACAGGCGCTTTAAGAAAGCGCGGCGAGCTTGACGGCAACAAGGAGCTTTCCGACTTTGCAGATAAGCTTGAAAAGGCTACTATCAAGACGATTGAAGACGGCGTTATGACAGGCGACCTCTATGTTCTTTCAAATCTTGAAAACAAGAAAAAGGTAAACACTGAGGACTTCCTGCTCGAAATCAACAACAGACTTAAAGAAACACTTTAAGCGTAAATTCAAAACCGTAAGGAGGCAGCATCTTGTCGAAAAGCATCAATATATCAAATTCAGTTATACGCAGACTTCCCCGCTATTATCGCTTCCTCGGCGAGTTGGAGGATCAGCAGATCTCAAAGATTTCTTCCAGAGAGTTATCCGAGAGAATGCACCTTACCGCATCACAGATAAGGCAGGACCTCAATTGCTTCGGCGGCTTCGGACAGCAGGGCTACGGCTATAATGTTTCCGAGCTTCGCAAGGAAATCGGGCGTATTCTCGGTGTCGATAAGCACAGGAAAACCATTCTTATCGGTGCAGGTAATCTCGGCACTGCGCTTGCAGTACATATAAGCTTTGAAAAGAGCGGTTGCAGTCTTATAGGAATATTTGACTCCAACAAAAAAATTGTCGGAAATCCGCTCGGAAAGCTTACTATCACGGATATAGACGATCTCGAAAGCTTCTGCCGTGAAAACAAGCCTGAGGTTGCTGTACTGTGCATACCGAAATCCGTAACAAAAGAAATAGTTGACCGCCTTACCGAACTCGGTGTCAGATCATTCTGGAACTTCTCCCATTATGATATAAATGTTGAACATAAGAATATAATCGTTGAAAACGTTCATTTGGGAGACAGCCTTCTGACGCTCTCTTACGGAGTTAACAATAATCTTGACAATGACAAAAAATAAATAAGCTTTCATACCGGGGAATTGAATTCCTCGGTATTTTTTTGCAAACTCCGTAATTTATTCAATATTCCGATAGACAAACGGCATTGTTTGTGGTACAATAGATAATATATAGATAGAGAACAACCGCAAAAGGAAGGTAACAAAAATGAACGGCTCAGAAATTCTGATGGATGTACACAATCACTCCAATCTATCACCTGACGGCAGTAATGATCCCGAAGAAATGGTAAAACGAGCGATAGAGTTTGGTATCAGATACTACTCGCTCACAGATCACCTTGAAATAAATAAATTCTATGACGAAGAATATCTCTATGAGGAGCCTGTAAAAAAGGCTTCCGAGATTTCACCCGCTCTTATTGAAAAGTATGCGGATAAAATCAATATGGCATACGGCGTTGAGCTGGGACAACCGCTTCAGGATATGGAGCTTACAAAAAGAATGTTATCGAGCTACAATTACGATTTTATTATCGGCTCGCTTCACATGTGCAACGGATGGGAAGATTTTTACCTGCTTGATTATAACGAGGTACAGCCCGAAATGATAATGAAGCTGTATTTTGAGGAAATGCTCGAAATGGCACGCTGGGGAGAATTTGACGTACTCGGCCATCTTACATACCCGTTGCGCTACATTGTAGGCGAATCAGGACTTTATATAGATATGAGTAAATATCTTTCAATAATCAAGGAGATATTCTCTGCTCTTATCAAAAACGATATAGGAATTGAGATCAATTCAAGCGGTCTCAGACAGAAAATAGGACTTACTCTGCCCGATGAGTACTATGTAAGACTTTATAAGGAACTCGGCGGTAAGATTCTCACAGTCGGCTCAGATGCCCACTGTACCGAAGACCTCGGAAAAGACATACCCGAGGCTATAGCACTTGCAAAAAATGTTGGATTTACCGAACTTGCATTTTTCAAGAAACGTAACCCTACATTTATCAGTATAAAATAATTCGGAGGATAATACGATGACAAAGAAAGAAAAGCTTGTTAACCTTTTAAGACAGGATGCCAGACTTTCAAACGAACAGTTGGCGGCGATGCTTGATACCTCAGCCGATGATGTCGCGGCGATGATAGCGGAACTTGAAAAGAGCGGAATGATAATCGGTTACACCGCAATTATAAATGAAGAAGAATTTGACAGAAACTCCGTCTGCGCTTTTATTGAAGTCAGAGTTTCTCCCGAAATACAGTGCGGTTATGATGATGTTGCCGCAGTTATAGCCCAGTATGACGAGGTATCTTCCGTATACCTCATGAGCGGCGGCTATGACCTTGCCGTAACGATAAAGGGTACAAATCTGCGTGATGTTGCCATGTTCGTAACAGACAGACTTGCACCTCTCGGCGGCGTTCTCAGCACAACAACGCACTTCATTCTGCACAGATATAAAGAAAAAGACAAGATGTTCTTAAAGAACACGGATGAAAGGAGTTTAGTATCTCCGTGATGGATTATGAAAATATACTTTCCCGAAAGGTGCAGGATCTACAGTTTTCGGGTATAAGAAAGTTCTTTGATATAGCCGCAAGCTACGATGATGTAATATCTCTTTCTGTCGGCGAACCCGACTTTAAAACTCCTTGGGCTATCAGAAAAGAAGCTATAAGAGTTCTTGAAAAAGGTCGTACAAATTACACGGCAAATGCAGGACTTGCAGATCTTCGTACTGCAATAAATGATTATATAACAGACAGAATTCATTTGTCTTACGATCCCCTGCACGAAATTCTCGTGACAGTCGGCGGCTCGGAAGCTATTGACCTTGCAGTAAGAGCAATTGTTGACTCAGGCGATGAAGTCCTTATCCCTCAGCCGAGCTTTGTCTGTTACGGTCCTATCGTAACGCTTGCAAACGGCACTCCCATTGCAATAGAAACAAGCGTCAAAGACAGCTTCAAGCTCACTGCCGAAGCTCTCAAGGCACACATTACGCCTAAAACAAAGGCTCTTGTTCTTCCCTACCCCAATAACCCCACAGGTGCGGTTATGAGAAGAGCCGACCTTGAAGCAATCGCAGAAGTGCTGAAAGATACAAACATTATCGTAATCTCGGACGAAATATATTCCGAGCTTACCTACGGTGATGAAGAGCAC